>JANYER010000057.1 GCA_025359825.1 Granulicella sp. | reverse complement strand
TTCACATTCACTCGCTCCAACCCAATCCCCAACTCCTTCGTCACTCCCAGCGCCTGCACGCTGAAGGCCTCGTTCAACTCAAACAGATCCACCTCTCCAATCCCCCAGCCCGCCCGCTCCAGCACCCGCTGCACACCAAGTACCGGGGCCAGCATCACCCACTTGGGCGCGACACCGCTCATCGCCTGCGCCTTGACCGTCACCATCGGCGTCAGTCCCAACGCCTTCGCCTTCTCGGCTGACATCACCACCACCGCAGCCGCCGCATCGTTCACGCCTGGAGCGTTCCCCGCCGTCACCGTTCCATCTCGCTTAAACGCTGGACGCAACGCACTCAACGCGGCCAATGCCTCCTCCGGTCTATCCAACGCCTCCTCCCGCACGCTCTCGTCCTTCGCAAACACCGTCACCGCTCCCTTCTTCCCCGGCACCTCAACCGACACCACCTCCGCATCGTATCTTCCTGCGCGCCACGCGCTAGCCGCCTTCTGGTGCGAAGACAGCGCATACGCATCCTGCATCTCTCGCGTGATGCCGTGCTTCTCTGCCACCAACTCTCCCGTCATCCCCATATGCTGGTTGTCGCACGCGCACCACAAACCATCCTTCACCATCGAATCCACCACCGCCGAGTCTCCCATCCGAAAGCCCTTTCGACCCTGCGGCAACATATACGGCGCATTCGACATTGACTCCATCCCACCTGCCACAACAATCTCCGCCGCACCTGTCATCACACTCTGCGCCGCAAGCGCCACCGCCTTCAATCCACTCCCACACACCATGTTGAGAGTCATCGCCGCCACCGTATCTGCAAGCCCACCCAGTAGCGCTGCCTGCCGTGCGGGGTTCTGTCCCAACCCCGCCGGCAGCACGCATCCCATCAAACATTCATCGACGCTTGCAGCGTCAATCCCCGCTCTACGCACAGCTTCGCGCACCACGACTGCACCGAGTTGCACCGCACTCATCTCACTCAGTGCCCCTTGAAACTTCCCCACTGCCGTCCGCACTGCGGACACGATCACTACATCCTTCATCCCATCACCTCATCCTTAAAATTCATACGCACATCATCCATGCCATCTCATCCGTGCAACAAATCTTCCGCATCGCATCCGAGTCGCACACTACTATCGCAAAAAAAATCTTCACTTCGTATCGATTTTTCTTGACACATATTTTCCGCGAATCTATACCTTCGTTAGCTGCAATGTACCTGTTGCAGAGTCGTCGTCTAATCATAGGGAGAATAGACCAATGGCAACCAAGAAAGCAGCCCCCAAAAAGGCCGCGAAGAAAGCAGTAAAGAAGGCCGTCAAGAAGGCCGCGAAGAAGTAGTTCAACCTCAGGCAAACGCAGAACGGGGGACGCACTCAGCGTCCCCCGTTCTGCGTCTGCGCCAGCATTCAAGCGGCCTTCAGCCTTACTTTGCAACCGCCGCCTGCCCTGCTCCCTTGGGCGTCGCAAGGTAACCCGACACCTTGTTCTTCTCCACTACGTTCACCACGATCTCGTACAGCACCGGGTCTTTGCCCGTGTAGAACTGCACCGGCTCATCCAGGTTCTTGTCCTTCTTCTCAATGTTCTTGTCGTCCGCGCTCACATTCAGCGTGAACTTCGATCGCTTCTCATCCACCTTCTTCAACTGCAGTTTGATGGTCGAAAGCAGTACCGGCTTCGCGCCTTTCTGTAGCGTGAACTCAAAGTAGTTGCGATCACCTTTATGCTTCAGAATCTCTAGCTCGCCATGGTTGGTCGCAATCAGGCCGCTCATCACGCCTGCATCACCAACTACCCGCGAGAGCTGAGACTTGGTCGTCTCCAGGTCGCTTCGCGTCGCTGCAACATCGGTCTTCACGCCGCCAACATCCGTCTTCACACTGGCAACATCGTTCGACACAGCACCGATCTGCTTTGCCGTCGCCGCCTGCGCCTGCTCCAGCTTTGCCGTCTCAACCTTCTGTGAAGCCAGAATGCTCTGCGCCCGCAGCTCAATCTGTTTCTGCGTCATTCCCACGCTCTGCCCCAGCGTCTCGCTGGTCGCACGCAATCGTGCATTGGTCGCATCCAGCTTCGCCACCAGGTCAGTATTCTTCTGCTCGGCTGCGGTAAGCTTCTGCTCGGCTACAGCGATGTGGTTCTGCAACCCGTAGCACCAAACCAGTGCACCCAGTGCCGCCAGCAAGGCAACCCCGATCACCGCCATAAACGCGCCCGACGCGGAACGCTCCGGAACCAATTCTTCTTCACTCATCGCACCCTCCAGAATTTTTCGTATTCTCTATTTAGACGCCCAAACCAAAAAACCATCACAGCAACGCTGTGAACTCTCGCGTCCCGACAGAAGCTTGTCCGGGGGCAAAATCGAACGTACTCCAAACTATATCCCCACCGCCCATCTAAACTTCTTTTATGCACCATCCTGACTACTGCATCGCCGGCGCCGGCATCATCGGCCTCTCGCTTGCCCTTGAACTCCATCGCCGCGGCGCCACCGTCACCGTCCTCGAACGCAATACTCCCCTCGCTGAAGCCTCCTATGCCGCCGCTGGGATGCTCGCCGCCCACGATCCCGAAAATCCCGCCCAGCTCCAGCCCCTCGCTAACCTCAGTCTCGCCCTCTACCCCGCCTACCTCGCGCACATCGAAGCCCTCTCCCAGCTCCCCGTCCCCTACCAGACCCACATCACCCTTCAGTCCCACACCACGCAACCCCCGCACCGCTTTCACCGGATGGAGGAAAAGAGCATCGACCCTCGCCAGCTCGCCCACGCCCTCTTCACCGCCGTCCAGGCCACCCCCATCCACGTCCAGCACCACACTCCGGTTCAGACCGTCCTCCAGCAATCCGACTGCATCCAGATCCAAACCCCCACGACGACCATCACCACGACGCACTTCATCGACTGCACCGGCTCCTGGACCTCCAGTACCTCGCACCTGCCGCCCACCACCGTCGTCCCTCGCAAAGGCCAGATGCTCGCCGTCGCGATCCCGCCATCGCTGCAACTCGACACCGTCCTCCGCACCCCGGACATCTACATCGTTCCTCGCATCCAGGGCCCCAACGCCGGTCGCGCCATCCTTGGAGCCACCATCGAAGATCGCGGCTTCGATAAATCCATCCACCCCGCCGCCATCGCCCACCTCCACACCCTGGCAGCCCAACTCATCCCTGAGTTCGCCTCCGCCCCCATCCTTGAAACCTGGGCCGGCCTCCGTCCCGCCACCTCCGATGGTCTCCCCCTCCTCGGCGCACTGCCCGGCAACCCTCGCCACTTGCTTGCCTCCGGACACTACCGCAACGGCATCCTCCTCGCGCCCGCCACCGCCCAGCTCATCGCGCAGCTTCTACTCAACGAAACCCCAGCTATCGACCCCACCTCATACACTCCCAACCGAATACTTCATACGCTTTAGCTCAACACCGTCACCACCTTCGGGTCATACATCGCACAACAGTTCCGATATTCGCCCGTTCTATCGTGACAACCCTTTTCCCACTGAGCTATAAACGATGTACTGCAAGTTCCACCAACGGAGAAGGTAAACATGTCCAGCGCTGTCGCATCAAAAGGTCTCGAAGGCATCGTCGCAACCAGCTCAGCCATCTGCTGGATCGACGGAGACGCAGGCGTCCTCTCCTACCGCGGTATCGATATTCACGAGCTCGCCCAGCACTCCACCTTTGAAGAGACCACCTACCTTCTCTGGTTCGGTAAGCTCCCCAATGCAGAGGAGCTCGCAGCCTTCTCAGCACAGCTCGCCGCTGCTCGCACCATCCACCCCAAGGTGATTGAGCTCCTCCGCAGCGTCCCTACCGACGCCACCCCCATGCAGGTCCTGCGCACTGCCACCTCCCTGCTCAGCCTCTACGACGCCGACGAAGCAGATTCCTCCCACGACGCCAACGTCCGCAAGTCTTACCGGCTCACCGCTCAGATTGCCATGATCGTCGCCCTCTTCGACCGCATCCGCAAAGGCAAAGCTCTCGTCGAGGCAGATCCCACCCTCTCGCACGCCGCCAACTTCCTCTGGATGCTCAACGGCGAGAAGCCCTCAGCAACCGCCACCCGTGCCTTGGATATTGCCCTTATCCTGCATGCGGACCACGAGCTCAACGCCAGCACCTTCGCGGCCCGCGTCATCGCAGCCACACTCGCAGACATTCATTCCGCAGTCACCGGCGCCATCGGCGCTCTTAAGGGGCCCCTCCACGGCGGGGCCAACGAAGCCACCATGCGTCTGCTCTACGCAATCGACAAAGCCGACGCCGATCCCGTCGAATACGTCAAGCAGATGTTCGCCGAGAAGAAGAAGATCTCCGGCTTCGGACACCGCGTCTACCACACCGAAGATCCTCGCGCGACCCACCTCCGCCGCATGTCGGAAGAGCTCGGAAAGGCCGCAGGCAATACCAAGTGGTTCGATCTTTCCCAGAAGATCGAAGCCTTTGTGAAGGTTGAAAAGAAGCTCAACGCCAACGTCGACTTCTACTCTGCCTCGACCTACACCACACTCGGCATCGATATCGACCTCTTCACTCCCATCTTCGCCGTCAGCCGTATCTCCGGCTGGGCCGCCCACGTCATTGAGCAGCACGACGACAACCGTCTCATCCGTCCTCGTGCCGAGTATGTAGGATCGCCCTACCCCACCGCCTATACCCCTATCGGCCAGAGATAGTCCATCCGATTCGCGTTTTCCTGCTAGGGGTAACTTCTTTGTAGTTGGCAACCGACCCCTCCAGATGCCATGCTCTTGCATACGTCAAATTCAGGAGCACGGTTTGCCATCACGAAAGCACCCCCCGGCATACGTGTGCGTTCTTTATCTTGTCGCACTCCTTGTCGCGGTTCCGCTTCAAGCGGCGGCACAAGCCATCCCGCAAAAATCTTCTCCCGCGAAAGAGGGCGTGGCTGGCCCAATCTCCCAGCCAGCGATCTCTCCCGAAGGAACCGGCTCCCCTTACTTCAAGGGCTTCAACGCCGGCATCACCATCGCCGGAATTCACGACTCGGTTCTCGGCTGGTCCACCCTCGCAACCCCCTCGGTCGGCTATAGCTTCAACGACATATTCAGTGTCGACGCCACCCTCCCCATTTATATGTACCGCCTTGCTGAGAGCCTCTCCATTCGGCCACGTCCCACCCAACTGCTTGTAAACCAGCGGGGCGAGCTGGGCGACGTTGTTCTGGGCTTCCATGCCCAGTTCCTGCCTCGGCTGTTCCTTTACCAGGCAAACCTGGCCGTCACAGCGCCCACCGGCGACGAAGCCTACGGCCTTACCACCGGACGCTGCACCTTCGACCTCAACAACCACTTCGAGCGCACCTACGGACGCCTCACGCCCAACCTCGAAGCTGGCGTAGGCGACTCCAGCTACCTCGTCAATCGCGCCGTCAATAAGAACTACACCTCCCTCGGCCCTATCTCTCACTTCCAGATCGGCCTCGGCGTCGAACTCTTCCGCGGCATCTCCTTCGAAACCGACGCCTACGAGAACCTTCCCATCGGAGACCAGAAGATCTACGGCCCATCCCGCAACGGCAAGGCCACTATCGTCACCGGGCACAACGTCACCGAGGACAACGGCTTCACCAACTCTCTTGAGATCCCCCTCGACCGCCACACCTCCCTCTCCACCTACTACAGCCGCAGCCTCCGTCTCCACATTGACTCTGTCGCCTTTGGAGTCACCTACGTCCTCCGCGCACCCCCTCCCGCACCCGAGGATCACTCGCTGGACGACTTGTTCCGCTAACCTCTTCCGCTAGACCATGCCACGCAATCGTACCAATGTTGTAGTTACTCCCCGACACTTCTTTGCAAAATAAGCGTTAGACATCGTAGACAACCGCGTAAGCTTGGCGTTGCCTGAGCTCTCGTCCTCTGGAACGCTTCGCTTCCTGCACGTAAGGAGTGCCATTTGTCGCTGCATCTCTCCCAGACTGCCTTCGCCCGTTGTCGCACCTCGGCATTATGGCTTGCTTTTCTCACTGCTGCTACAGTCTCGCCCTCCTTCGCATCCGCGCAGGCCCTCACCGATACCGACGCCGAGACCACTCTCAACTCCTCCACCGCCAACGGAGCAGGTCCCGCCGGAATCATCCCCTACACCAAGGGCTTCAACCTCTCCCTCGGCACCAGTTCGCAGCACGACTCCAGCAATGGCTGGTCCTCCGTCCTCACCCCCGGCGTCGCCTACCGGCTTAACCGCTACCTCAGCGCCGACGTCACTATGCCCGTCTACGCCTACATCAACGTTGAGGTCGCCGGCGGCACCAAGCTCAAACCCACCTACAGCCTCGCCACCAAACACGGCGTCTTTGGCGACACCTCCCTCGCCGCCCACCTCGACCTCCATACCTTCGTTGACTACAACGCCTCCGTCTCCCTCGGCATGCCAAGCGGCAATTCCACCTACGGGCTCGGTGCAGGCCAGGTCACATTCGACATCAACAACCACTTCGAGCGCAGCTACGGCATCTTCTCCCCGGACATCGAGGCCGGCTTCGGAGACTCGGCCACTCTCGTCAACCGACGTGTCCGCAAGGGCTACACCACCGTCGGCTACAACATCCACTTTCAGGCCGGCGTCAACATGGAACTCCCCCATCGCATCAACTTCGCCGCAGACGCCTACGAGCAGTTGCCCCTCTCCTCCACCACCATCTACTCCACTACCACGCGCGGAAAGAAAAAAGTCACTACCGCCACTACCACCAGCTCGGGAGAAGACAACGGCTTTCTCACCTCGCTCGACATCCCCGTCACCGGCCACGTCACCCTCTCCGGCTTCTATAACCGCAGCCTTCGCGGCCACGACGACGTCGCTGGATTCTCCTTCACCTTCCTGCTCAAAGCCCCTCCGCGCGAACAGGACGTACGCTAATCCTCGGCTCTGCGTAAAATAAGAAGATGCAGCGTATCTACCTCGACGCAAACGCTACCACGCCCCTGCTCCCGGAAGTCTATGAGGCCATGCGCCCCTTCTGGATCGAGCACTTCGGCAATGCCAGCTCCATCCATCAGCAGGGCCAGTACGCCCGCGCCGCCGTCGAGCACGCCCGCGACACCATCGCCCACATGCTCCACTGCCGCGCGTCCGAGATCGTCTTCACCTCCGGCGGCACCGAAAGCGACAACCTGGCCCTCTTCGGCATCCTCAACCAGCCCCGCGTGGCCCTCTCCGAGCCCTACCACCTCATCACTACGAACATCGAACACCATGCCGTCCTCCACGCCGCCCATCAGCTGGAAAAGCAGGCCGTCGAGGTCACCTACCTCGAGCCCGATGCCGACGGAGTCATCCAACCCACCGCGCTACTGAAAGCCCTCCGCCCCAATACCCGGATCGTCTCCATCATGCTCGCCAATAACGAGACCGGAGTCATCCAGCCCATCATCGCCCTGGCCGCCATCACCAAGGCCGCCCGCGCTATCTTCCACACCGACGCCGTCCAGGGCGCAGGCAAGCTCCCCACGGACCTCTCCCCTCATGGCGAGCTCCGCGACGTCGATCTTCTCTCCATCTCCGGCCACAAGATGTACGCCCCCCAGGGCACCGGCGTCCTCTTCGTCCGTCGCAGCATCCGTCTTGCGCCACTCTTCCACGGCGGCACGCACGAGCGCCAACGCCGCGCCGGAACCGAGAACGTAGCCGGCATCGTAGCCTTGGGCAAAGCCGCAGAGCTCGCCCAGCAGTGGCTCACAGAAAATAATCCCGCCGCCGGCCCCACCCAGCTTGCCAACCTCCGCAACCGCCTTGAACAAGGCCTGCTTGCCCAGGTCGAAGCCTGCGGCATCAACGGCATCGACGCTCCCCGCACCGCCAATACCTCCAGCCTCTACTTCGACCACCTCGAAGCCGAAGCCCTCGTCATCGCCCTTGACCTCAAAGGAATCTCCGTCAGCGGCGGCAGTGCCTGCCAGTCCGGCGCAGCAGAGCCCTCTCACGTCCTCTCCAGCATGGGCCTCTCGCCCGCCCGCGCCCGCGCCACCATCCGCGTCTCACTCTCCCGCTTCACCACCGAAGCCGAGATCGACACCGCCCTCACCATCATCCCCACCGCAGTAGCTCGCCTCCGCGAACTCAGCCCATCCTGGAATAATCTGAAGAAAAGTTTAAAACTGGATCAGGCTGAACCCAGCTTGACGGGCAGCGTCACCTAACCGCTGATCCTGGCAAACAAACTTTCTGCTTGCCGGATGCATGCAGCACCAAATCATCGCCGCTGCAAGTTGCAAACTGTCCGCAGCTCGAAGCGAATACATACGAAGCATATCGCCCGCCACCTCACGCAGTTTATCGCTTGGAAGAATCTCTTGCCACCCCGCTTGAGCAATCTTTAGTTGATCCATGACGACCACTCGGTCCGTCTCGCTTAGATCGCCCGAACGAGCCAAGCGCATCATGGCACTTTGAATTTCTACAGGAGTGCCCCACCACACAACCGACGGAGTCTTCTGAAGCTGCTTACGAGCTTGTGGAGTCGTAGTCTCTCGAACAAACACCGCCGTCAAAGCGCTCGAATCCCAGAAAGCCGTCATCGCCTTACCGTCTCTCATCTCGTTCGGCTATTAGGGCCTCAGTCAGGGTAGGCCCACTCCGCGTCTTCGCCAACGGCAACTTTGAAAATGCCGCCCAATCCATCTTCTTTTCAGGAAGCCGTAAAACACCCTTTGCGACTAATTCCAATTCTTCGTCGCTGGCATCCTCAGCCACAAATGGAACAAGTTTGGCAACGGGAAGATTTCGTTCCCGCACGATCACAGTCTCGCCAGCCTTCACAAAGGTTACGTACGAGCTCAGCTTGTCCTTCAATTCAGCAATATTGACAGTTCGCATGGTATAACCTCGTCATGGCTATTATGGCCATGACGGCTCCTCACAGATACCAAGGAATATTAATCACCACAATCCGCTGATTCCCCTTCAACAGCAGCAGCAGCTTCAGCAACTGCACCCTCTGGCCATGCAGCGCATTCTCCCACCAGTGCCGCACCACCAGCTCCGGCAGTAGTACCGCCACCTTGCGGCCCGGATGCTTCTCTTCCAGGTCGATCACGTAATCCATCAGTGGCCCCAGCACGAACCGGTACGATGAATCGATCGTCACTAGCTCCGGCTCCTGCAACCCTTCCTTGCGGATTGGGACCATAATCATCTCTTCCCATAGGTCCGCCAGCCCGCCATCAGAATCGTCGTCGGAATGTACGTGCACCACCTTAATCTCCTTCGACATTAGCAGCCCAAACCGCAGCGCCTTCTCCGTAATCCGGTCCCAGCGTGCCATCGGAATCACCACGATCGGCTGCTCCAAATTCTCCAGGTTCAGCGGCGTCCGGTCTTTCATCTCGCGGTTGACACGCGTGTAGTGGCGCTTTACCGCCAGCATCACCACGATCAGGAACGGCACCAGCAAAGCCGTCACCCACGCCCCCGCCATAAACTTCGCCACCAACACAACGCACAGCGTGATGCCTGTCGCTATCGCACCGACGCCGTTCACAAACATGTGCCATGTGCGGCCACGGTGCTTCTCCATCTTCTTCCAATGGATCACCATGCCGGCCTGCGACAGCGTAAACGCCAGGAACGCTCCAATCGCATACAGTGGAATCAGCTTGTCCGTCACGCCGTCGAACAAAATCAAGATCAGCCCTGTAAATCCGGTCAGAGCATAGATGCCGTGCGAGAACAGCAGCCTCCGCCCGCGCAGAATAAACACATGCGGCAGATAGTCATGCACCGCAATCGCCCTTGCCAGCCGCGGAAAGTCGGCAAACGCCGTATTCGCGCTCAACGCCAGTGCCACCAGCACGCTCCCCATCGTCACAAAGTAGAACCAGCCGCGCCCAAACACCGCAGTCACCAGCAGACTCAGCATGCTCTGGTAGCCTGCCCCCTCCGGCTCCATCGGCATCACTTTGTATAGCTTCGCCAGGAAGGCAATTCCAAACAGCAGCACCATCAGAATCGCAATAATCACCGTAAGCGTCCGCTGCGCATTCTTTGCCCGCGGCTCACCAAACGCCATCACGCCATTCGATACCGCCTCCACGCCAGTCATCGCAGCGCAACCGCTGGCAAACGCCTTGATCAGCATCCACGCGCCCAGCGCACCCACCGTAGCCGGCAGCGATGCAGGCATCTGGCCCACCGGCAACGGATGCCAGCCCGCCAGCGAAGCCTTATAGAATCCCACTCCAATCAGCGCCAGCAACGTCCCCACAAACATGAAGGTCGGCAAAATGAATGCCGCCCCCGTGTCCTTCACCCCACGCATATTGATCATCGCCAACGCCGCCAGAATCACCAGGCACAGCAGCAGCGTATGTTGTTGCAAATGCGGCACGGCCGAGGTCAGCGCCGTTACACCCGCTGAGATTCCCACCGCCGCCGTCAAAATGTAGTCGATCATCAACGCCGCGGCTGCCAGCAACCCGGCACCCGCACCCAGGTTCTCACTCGCGACCGTATACGATCCACCACCATGCGGATACGCTGCAATCGTCTGCCGGTAGCTGAAGTAAACGATCGTCAGCAGCACCAAGATCGCTGCAATGATCCTCCACCCATACTCCGCGCCCACCACACCCAGCGGAATCAGCAGCGTCATCGCTGCCTCAGGCCCGTACGCAGCGCTCGTCAACCCATCCAACCCAAAAATCGGTATTCCGGCCGCTACACCAATGTGTTCGGCTCTCTCTTCGCTTGTTGCTAATGGCTTCCCAAATAACTGATCTGCAATAGACATATCGTTTTAGATACTACTTCCTGCAACCAAAACCTCTACATAAACCTCCTAAAAAGTCATAAAGAAACCGTAAAGTTCACCCTTTAATCGACCGCATCAACATCCCCGCCGCGATGATTGCACTGCCCTTACGCCTCAGCGGCTTCCACTCCCCGCCCGTGTAGCATATTCCCAGACCCTTTCAAGGAGCACCATGCCTGACCTTTACGAAATTCCCGTCCACCGCATCACCGGAGAAGGCACCTCGCTCGCCGACTACCGGGGCAAAGTCCTGCTTATCGTCAACGTAGCCTCCAAATGCGGCCTCACCAAGCAGTACGACGCCCTCGAACAGCTCTATAAGCGCTTCAAACCCGATGGCCTCGAGGTCCTCGGCTTCCCCGCCAACGACTTCGGCGGTCAGGAACCCGGCTCCAACGAAGAGATCGCCGCCTTCTGCACCGGAACCTTCGCCGTCGACTTCCCCATGTTCCAGAAGATCGCCGTCACCGGTCCCGAAACCCACCCTCTCTACAAAGCCCTTATCGCCGCGCACCCCACTGCCCCCAGCCCCACCCGCGACGGCTTCCGCACCAACCTGGAAGGCTTCCTCTCGAAGTCCGGCACCACCACCAACCCCGAACCCGGCATCCTCTGGAACTTCGAGAAGTTCCTCGTCGACCGCAACGGCACCGTAGCCGCCCGCTTCTCCCCCGAAGTCACCCCCGAAGACCCCACCTTGGTAGCCGCCATCCAAGCCGCCCTGGCTTCCTAACCCACCTCAACCGCCGGATGCCCATTCATCGAAAGATGATGAATGGGCATTCGTGCGAAGCACGAACCGCCTTCTCCCACACCCATCACTCCCCGAAAAATCCCATCTACTTCGATACGTCGCAGCAGCTTTGTTGTAACGTGCAATACATGCCCTTCGCTCGCACCCGCAAACCCCTTCTCGCCTTGGTACTCCTCGTCCTCGCGCCGTTTGCCCTCGTGCTGCCCGCGCACGCCTCCACCCGCACCCAGCTTGAGACCCTCAGCAAAGACTTCTGGACCTGGCGTGCCACCGAGCAGCCCTTCACCAACGACGACATCCCCCGCATCGAGCGTCCCGCCAACTTCGTCGCCGACTGGTCCCCCACCGCCACCCAGCGCTACCTCACCCAGATCGCCGCCTTCGAGACCCAATTCCGCGCCCTCGACTTCACCTCCGCGCCCATCCCCAACCAAGTCGACTACCGACTCCTCGGCTCCGCCATCGCCCGCGTCCGCTGGGAGCTCGAGGTCAACCCCACCTGGCGTCAGAACCCCTTCTTCTACGTCGACCAGGGTCTCGGCAATCTCTTCACCCTCATCCTGCCCCCGGCACCGTTCTCCGCCGCTCGACAGCTCTCCATCCTCACCGCTTTGGAGTCCGTCCCGACCCTGCTCGATCAGGGCCGCGCCAACCTCACCGACATCCGCGCCCCCTACATCGCCACCAACGCCGCCGCCCTCAAGAACGTAGAGACTCGCCTTACCACCTTCGAGGCCGCCTTCCTCCCCCAGCTTGACGCAGCCAATCGCCCCCGCTTCCAGAAAGCCATCGCCGCCGCCAAAACCGCGCTGATCGACTACCGCACCACATACGCAACCGATAAAAACTACTCGAAGCAGACCGCCATCGGCCGTGAAGGCTACCTCTACTTCCTCCGTAATGTGGCCCTACTCCCCTACACACCCGAGCAGATCCTTTCCATGGGTCAGCAGGAGTGGCAGCGCTCCGTCGCCTTCGAATCTCTCCAGCAAGCCGCCAACACCGGCCTCCCCCAGCTCCCCATCTTCCCCAGCCTCAAAGCCCAGGAGGTCGAGTCCGCCAAGCAGGAGCGCGCCATCCGCGCCTACCTCGTCGGTCACAAGATACTCTCCGTCCCCGCCACCATCCAGCACTACAACAGCATCGCCATGCCCGCTTACGTCGCGCCACTCTCCTTCCTCGGCGTCACCGACGACCTCACGGGCCCCTCGCGCCTCACCCAGGACGGCGTCAGCTACAAGCAGCCCCCATCGGAGCACATGGGCTTCTTCTCTGTCGCCACCGCTCACGACACCCGCCCCATCATCCTCCATGAGGGCATCCCCGGCCACTACTTCCAGCTCGCCTGGAGCTGGTCGCACCCCGACCCCATCCGCCGCCACTACTACGACTCCGAGTCCAATGAAGGCCTCGGCTTCTACGCCGAAGAGATGATGCTCGAAGCCGGCCTCTTCGATTCGAGCCCACGCTCCAAAGAACTCATCGACTCCTTCATGCGTCTCCGCGCACTTCGCGTCGAGGTCGACGTCCGCCTCGCCCTCGGCGAGTTCACCCTGGAGCAGGCCGCCAACTATCTCGCCACCACCGTCCCCATGGACCCCGGCACCGCCCACTCCGAAGCCACCATGTTCGCCTCCACCCCCGGCCAGGCCATCACCTACCAGATCGGCAAGCAGGACATCCTCCACCTCCTCTCCGACGCCCGCCGCAAACAAGGCGAAGCCTTCAGCCTGCAGAAATTCCACGACTCCATCTGGCTCAACGGCAACATCCCCTTCTCCCTGCAACGCTGGGAGCTTTTCAACGACCCCTCCGCCGTCCCACCCCTCGCCACTACCTTTGCACCGGCGACCCCACTTCATCCTTAAGCAGCAAGCTCCCACAATTGCCACCGGCAAGCGAATAGCTTCTAATGTGTCCTTCATCCAAAGCAGTTGCAGCTCGTATCCAGAGACCGCACCCCTCCAACGGAAGCCGATACAAATCTCACTTGCAAGCAGGAACGTTTGAAGTCACATCAACGAAGCTCCATCGTCAATCTGGCAGCGGCTCTTCTTCTCCTCGTCTTTCTATGTGAGTTGACCCTCTCCATCCGGCATCAGTCTCTCAGTTGGGATGAAGGCGACCACATCTACGCCGGCTATCAGTCCTGGAAGAACGCCGACTTCGGCATCAACCCCGAGCATCCACCGCTCGTCAAAGCCGTCGCCACCATCCCGATGCTCTTCATGGATCTCAAGACCCCTCCGCCCCTGGGTCTCCACGAGTTCAAAAACGAAGCCTACTTCACCGGCCGCGACCTGATCTTCCAGAACGGCGGCCTCGCTCGCGCCGACCACATCATCTTCAGCGTCCGCATGGCCGCAGCGTTCTTTAGTCTGCTTCTGGCTCTTCTGGTCTTCCTCGCCGGCAAAGAGATGTTCGGCTCTTCGGCAGCCCTCATCTCCCTCACGCTACTCGTCTTTGAGCCCAACCTCATCGCCCACGGAGCCTACGTCACCACAGACATGGGGATCTCCTGCCTCATGTTCGCGACCTTTTACGTCTTCTACCGCTACGTCAAAGCACCCTCAACCGGCAGGCTGCTTTTGCTGGGAGTGACCGCAGGCTTCGCACTGGCGGCAAAGCACTCCGGCGTCCTGCTGCTTCCCATGGCTCTCGTCGTCGCCGCCGCTGAACTCCTGCGCCAACGCCGCGACTCCATCCGGACGACCCCACCTCTCAAGCTGGCCGCGGC
>JANYER010000045.1 GCA_025359825.1 Granulicella sp. | reverse complement strand
CTTCGACTTCGCTCAGGATGACGGATTCTTCAAAGGTTAAAGGAAAACGGTCGTGCTTTGCACGATGCCCACTTCTGCGATGAAGCTGCATGAATGGGGCACTTGGCGATTACGGTGTTGGTTCCCCACCCATCGCGCGGTCATGCACGCTCAGGATGGGGCACCCGGGCGTTTGTGCCCGATACTCGAAGAGCTTCTCCCGATAGCCCCCCGGCAGGCTCTTCGACTTCGCTCAGGATGACGGATTTTTCAGAGGTCAAAGGAGAGCGGTCGTGCTTCGCACGATCCCCCACCCTATTGCGATAAAGCTGCAAAAGGGTGGGGCACCCGCTTTAGTGGTCGGTTAGGCGGAGACTGGGGATTCTATGTTGGTGGGGGCTTCGTGGCGGATTTGTTTTGCGCCGGCGGCCCATAGGTTGGGGTCGATGTCGGGGAAGACTCCGTCGCGGAGTTCGATTGCGGCGAGGCGCGTTTCCTGTTCCTCGGAGATGGTGCCTTCGGACTCGAAGGTCTGCCAGATGGCTTTGATCTCGTTGAACTGATCGTTATGGGTGAGGAAGCGGATCTCGGCGTAGTCGCGGGCTGCGCCGGTGGTGATGAGGAACTGCCAGTCCGAGGACTCGAGGAGGAGGAGCTCGCGGCAGAGCTGTTTGACGATGCGGGTGCCCTGGGCGGTGGCTCGCCAGTGAGCGGCGGTGGCGACGTCGCGGGTGTAGAGCTCGGCGGGGTAGATGTGGGTGTAGGTCCAGGAGGTCTCGGGGTTCATCCAGACCTGATTGGTGCCTTCGGCTCCCCAGGAGCCTTCGTGCATGGCGATGAAGCCGGCTCGGGGGAAGCGCTCGAGGTATTCAGCGCAGGAGATGAGCTGGATGCCGGTGTCGTACTCGTGCAGGTTGCGGGCTACGGCCTCAAGCCAGAGGACGCCCTCGAACCACCAGTGGCCAAAGAGCTCGGCGTCGAAGGGAGAGCAGAGGATGGGGGGGATGGAGTCGTTGAAGCCGGACTCCAGCGCCTCGTAGATGAGGTGGGTGTAGTGGGCTGCGTGCGCCTTGACGCGGGCTTCTGCCTCCGCCGGGTGGTAGGGCTGTTTGTCGCCCATATCCACCTTGGGGCCGGTGACGCGCCAGTAACGGTGACCACCGGGCCAGCGCTTTTTGTGGAAGTCGAGATAGGTGCCGTCGCCCGGGTATCCGGTGTCGCCAGACCAGACCTGGACGCCGGTGCGAGGGTCGCGGGGAAAGATGGTGGTGGCGTAGCGCTTGCCGGAATCATCGCTGGTGCCGTAGGGGCCGTCGACGAAGTAGGGTTGGTAGAGCGAGCGGTGAGGACCGTGCGTCATCTGCTCGGTCTTGGGGTCGCGGGGGACGGAGCCCTTGAGGAGCTCGTAGGGCGAGGGGATGCGCTCGGACTCTTCGACCAGGTGAGTATCGACGAAGAAGAAGTCGATGTCGGACTCGGAGAGGGCCTGCTCGACGCCGATGCGGTCGAAGCCAGGGGGCTTGGGAGAGCCGTCGGCAAACTCTACGGGGTAGTTCCAGAAGCCGGAGGGGCGGTAGCCGCACTCGGGCGCCCAGATGCCCTTGGGATGCTTGCCGATGTGGCGGATATGGGTGTCGACGGCGGTGCGGATCTGGGCGCGGACGGACTCGTCGGTGCCGAGCAACGGCATGTAGCCGTGGGTTGCGCCGCAGGTGATGATGTCGATGAGGCCGATTTCGTTGAAGTGGCGGAAGCCGGCGATGATATTGCCATCGAAGCGGCGGAAGTCCTCCAGCGCGAGGGAGAAGAATCGGTGCCAGAAGCGGGAGGTTTCGGCGAGATGGGCGTCACCGGACTGGATGAAGAATGCCTCGTCTTCTCGTGCTGCGATGATCTTGCGACCGAGGTAGTTGGGGAACTCCGCAATGAAGACGGGGTGGGAGAGCTGCTCCAGCAGGATGGGAGAAAGATTGAGGTTGCAGTTGAAACGGATCTTGTCGCGCTCGAGGTTGCTGAGCATGCGGAGCAAGGGGAGATAGGTCTCGGCGGCGGCTTCGTGGAGCCACTCCATGCCATGAGGCCAGGTGCCGTGGTTGACGACATACGGCAGATGCGCGTGCAAGGTGAAGGTGAGGAAGCCCTTGGGAGTTGGCGATGCCTGCGTCACGATACGTACCTCGAAACTGAATTCTTCAGCGGCTGCAGATGCCTGTATGGGGCCATGATTTAGAGCATGGCGGTAAGGGTATGTCTTGAGTCTACACCAGCCTACCGGGTTGGACAGCTAGGGTGAATGACTCAAGCGCGGGCCAATTCTCTTGCGCGGGATACGGTACTGAGTGCCGGAAAGTTTCGTCAAGTGGTTGGATGCAGGGGAGATGGATTTCGGTGCCAAGGGACGGCCGGGATTAAAAGAGCACGCCCGCGAAAGGAGCTTCGCGGGCGCGGGGTGGTGCTTGATGCAGGTTAGGGGCTACTGCTGCGGAGGGGTTTCGAGTGGGCGGCGCTGGGGGTTGGAGGGGGCGGCGTCGGGATTGTAATCGCGCGAGGCTGCGTCTCGGGTGGAGGCGCGGACGGCGATGGAGTTGGTGAGACGGAAGCGGATGAGGGTCTCGGAGGGGATCTGGACCTGCTGGCCCTTGGTGACGGTGTTGGCACCGGCACCGATTGCTGCTCCGGAGGCCGCTCCGATAGCTGCGCCCTTGCCGCCGCCGAAGATGCCGCCGAGGATGGCTCCGACGGCTGCTCCGCCGCCTACCTTTTCAGCGGTATTTTTGCCGCGTCCGTTGCCCTCTTTGCTGAAGGACTCGGTGGAGACGGGAATGCGCTCGCCCTTGCGGGTGATGTTGGTGAGCTCGATGGTGAGGAGGGAGCTGCCCTTGAAGTGGGCGGCTTCGTGGACCTCCGAGACGCGGCCGGAGACGGGGCTTCCCTGGGGAATGGCGACCAGGCCGTCGACGATGATGTCAGTGGCGACGACGCCGGCGAAGGTTTCGCCCGGCTGGGTGGTGGCGCTATCGAGGGTCTGCGTGATACGGACCGGGATGGTGCTGCCGGAGTCCAGCGTGACGGACCTATAGGCTGGCGGCGGGGGCGGCGGAGGGGCCACGTTTGCAACGGGTGCCGGGGTGGGACGGACGATTGGCGCTGGTTCGGGAGCTTGATTGCCGTATTGCGAGCCCGGAGGAGGTTGCGAGCCCGCGACCTTCCTGGGGGTGGGGGGTGGCTTTAAGGCCGGAGGGGGTGAGCCGGGTTTGATTTTTTGGGCCGGAAGGATGGCGGGTGGGGGGGTGACTGCGGCCTGCTGGGTGGGAGCGGCGGGCTTGACGGTAAGGTTGTTGACGACGGTGCGGATGCCGGGTATCTCGGAGGCGTCGTTGGAGGCGAGGGAGCGGGCGGCTTCGCTGGAGACGGTTCCGTTGAGCGTGGCTACGGCGGCCTGCACGGAGGTCTGGATGGGCTCGGAGGCGAGGCCGGAGTCGGCGGCGATGCGGGCCTGGAGGGCAGCGGAGAGGGAGGCGTCGTCTACTGGAGCTGCGGCAGGACTAGCGGACTTGCAGCCGGAGATGGTGAGGGCGACGGCCAGGGCGATGGTGGCTGCTGTCGTGCGGGGGGTGGAGATGATGTGGGTCATTCTTATATCCCTTTCTCTACTGTACTGCTGTACTCCGAACACTGTATCCCAAGCCAAGGGGAGACGAATGTGAACTTTGGCGGACGATGCAAGGAAGGCATGAGTGAACATGCCAGCCTCGGAGGTGGCTGATTATAGGACGAATCTGGATGAGAAACGATGCCAGCGTTTTGCTGGGAGGGTATTGCGGGGAATCGGGAGGCAGATTCGATTTCGAGTACGCGCAACCCGGGGGTGGGGAGGTGCATCCAGTGAGAGGTAGGATAGACCGGCTGAAACGATTTTTGGGTTGCACCATTTTCGGTGTTGGGCTGGGACAAGGTTTGTCCAGCGGAGTTATGCTGATGGAAGTGGCATGTTTCGACAGGCCGTTAGATTGCGTTTGAGTCGGTTGATGGATGATTGAATAGACGCGTGAAGCGGGATGGTTCCGCACCTTCGATATTTGAACAGGAGAATGACATGTCAGACAACGATAACGGGATTAGCGGGTTTGGTTGGTTTCTAGCAGGCCTGGGTGTTGGGGCGCTGGTGGGTGTGTTGTATGCGCCGAAGGCCGGTAAAGAGACCCGGGAAGACCTTGTGAACAGCGCCATGGAGGCGAAGGAGCGTGCTGCTGTTTTGGCCGAGGAAGCCAAGGAGCGCGCGTCCGCGTACGCCGACCAGGGTCGTCAGCAGGTAGGCGAGTATGTGGATCGCGGCAAAGAATATTACGATCGCGGTCGCACGCAGTGGTCGCAGTATGTCGAAAAGGGCAAGGGCCTGGTGCAGGAGCAGCAGGATCGCGTCTCGGCTGCGATTGATGCAGGCAAGGATGCATACGCCACCACGACCAACGAATCTTAGTCTGAGGAAAGTGGTGTAAGGCCCGGCCTCCGTAATCAGGTGGCCGGGCCTTATGATTGTCGGCTGCAGGGATTTATTTGTGGAGAGAGTGAGAGAGACTATGGACGTTCTTCGGCTTGCCGGGATGTGGATACAGGATGTGGATTCGCTTTCGTCAGGCAACTCTCGATTGCTGATGGTGTTCGTGGGTATGGTGGCGATTGCGATGACGGCGCAGGCAGTGGCTCTGATCGTGATGGCGATTGGCGCTGCGAAGGCGCGGAAGCGTGGCCTGGAGATTGCCGAAGAGCTGCGCATAAAGGTGATGCCGGTGATCGATGGAGCGCATGAGCTGATCCGCGATACGACTCCGAAGATCAAGGTGATCACCGAGAACCTGGTGGAGACGAGTTACGTGGTTCGGGCGAAGGCGCAGGAGTTCGATGTGACGCTCTCCGATGCGAATGAAAAGACGCGTCGGCAGGTGGCCCGGATGGACGGGATGGTGACGGATACGTTGACGGCGGTGGGAGAGATTTCTGCTTCCGTGCAGAAGAGTATTCGCGTTCCGCTCCGCGAGGTGGCGGGGATTGTGAGTGGTCTGAAGGCTGGGATGGATGTGCTGGTTGGGCGGGTGAAGAGTTTTGGGATTGGGCGGGCTCCGAAGACTACTCGTGACCGGAGTGATTTGGTTCTCTAGGTCTAAAGCTCTAAAGCAAGGCACGACGGACGCGGAGGGGCGCGGAGATCGTCGCGTTAAGTGCTGGATGGCGGGCCGGGACCTTTGGGTTCTGGCCCGCTTTTTTGTTCGGGAGGGTGTTGATTTCTATTTGCGATTGATTTGGTTGCTTATTTGATCCAGCCTCCGCCTACGACTTCATCCTGCTGGTAGAAGACGGCCGATTGGCCAGGGGTAATGGCGCGCTGGGGTTCGTCGAAGGTGGCGTGGACGAGGCCTCCGTCGGTGCCGGTGAGGGTGGCCGGGGCGGGGGTGTGGCGGTGGCGAATCTTGATGTCGACGCGGATGCTCTCGCCGGCGGCGAGGGTAGGGATGGAGATCCAGTTGAGGCGGTCGGCGGTGAGGTCGTGGGAGAAGAGGTCGGAGTCGGCGCCGACGGTGACCTGGTGGGAGTCGGGGTGGATGTTGAGGACGTAGAGGGGGGCTTGGTTTGGAGTGGGGCTGGTGAGGCCGAGGCCCTTGCGCTGGCCTACGGTGAAGCTGTGGATGCCCTGATGGTGGCCGATGACCTCGCCGGTGGTGGTGACCAGCTCGCCGGAGGAGTCGGGTAGGGGCTCGCCTTGCTCGTCGAGGTAGGCTTTGAGGAAGGTGTTGTAGTCGCCGCCGGGGATGAAGCAGATCTCCTGCGAGTCGGGCTTGGCGGCTACGTCGAGGCCGGCTTCCGAGGCCATGACGCGGACGGCGGGCTTGTTCATCTCGCCGAGGGGGAAGAGGGTGCGGGAGAGCTGCTCCTGCGTTAGTCCGAAGAGGAAGTAGGTCTGGTCCTTGGACTTGTCTTCGGGGCGGGCTAGGATCCAGCGGCCGCGCGACTCGTCGTAATGGTTGCGGGCGTAGTGGCCGGTGGCGATGCGGTCGGCACCGATCTGGCGGGCGGTGGTGAGGAGCTGGTCGAACTTGAGGTGGTTGTTGCAGAGGGTGCAGGGGATGGGGGTTCGTCCGGCGAGATACTCGGAGACGAAGGGCTTGACGACTTCGGCTTCGAAGCGGTCCTGTTGGTTCACCAGGTAATAAGGGATGTCGAGCTGCTCGGCTACACGGCGTGCGTCGTAGACGTCGTCGATGGAGCAGCAGCGGCCCTGGACTGCTTCGGGCATGCCTTCGTGTCCGGCGAGGCGGCGCTGGTTCCATAGCTGGAGGGTGAGGCCGACAAGTTGGTGGCCCTGGGCGCGGAGGAGTGCTGCTACGGCGGAGGAGTCGACCCCTCCAGACATGGCTACGGCAATGGTTTCTTGGGCTTGCATTGGTCTACTTTCATGATACAGCGATGTAAATTGGATCAATGCTCGAACGTGACCTTCAGACGTATCTGTTTGACAATCCCAACGTGCTCTTTCCGGGACAGAAAATCGACGAGAAACATTGGGAGTTCCCGATCGATGGACGCCGCATCGATCTTCTTTTTCACGTAAATGGACTTCGTTACATCGTCGAAATCAAACGGCAAACGATACGCCGTGAAGACGTAGGGCAAGTGATGGAGTATTACGGCAGGATGCGAAGATTGGGTATCCAGAATAATTTGCGAATGATTCTAGTTGCTCCATCTATACCGAGCTATTGGAGCGTGACGTTGGAAGAATTCGGTATTCAATGCATTGAGGTAGCGCACTCCCCTGTCATTGCAAGCCAGCGAATCGCTATTGAGAAAGCAGCCCTTTCTCAGCAGCGTAAGAACACAGATGATGCTGATTTATTAAAACAACTTGAGACAGTTACAACGATCTCCTTTGAAGAAATGTTGCCGCCGGTTTCCCGTCAATCTCTCGCTCTCTCTCATTTTCTTCTGAAAAATTCTCTTGAAGTAGTCAACGAGTCATTTTCGGACTATCAAGTTCTGCCTGTCAGGATGCGCAATCCGAATCATCAGGACGTGCTCTGTTTTGGGTTTAGGACCTAAACTCCAAGTTTTTCAAAGGTGGGGGCATGGTGGGCGTACTCCCTTGGCGCAACAGAGCAAATGCCGAAAAATGATCTGCCGAATATTTCCGTCAATGCGATGCCTTGGGCGCTGGATGTGGCTGTCAATGCAGAACTTCGACCCTCTCAACTGATCGTACAAAGAAGAGTTTCTGGAAATTCCAAACGTTTCGATGATCTCGTCCGAAATCAACCGGCGATGCATTTTCAAGCATGGCTAAAGCTCGAGCACCAGCCGCGCTTTTATCACTGGATTCCTATCTCTCGGCTCCTGCCCGGCGATTGGAATGCGAGAACAATCTTGTCTTTGATCAAGACGATGGAGCAAGATTATTCATATCTACGAGACGAAGCGATCTCATGGATAGAAAAGTACAGACCTGAACTATCCGCAAGTCAGACGGCCCACATGAGCCGCAAAAATCAATCTCTAAACTTGGCACTGCGATTTGTTCGCCCATTTGATCAGAGCGATCAACTATGGAAGCTCACTATAGGAGAGCAGGTTGGTGTCTTAAACGCTTCCTATTTAGCGATGAAGCCTATAGTAGATTTTTTTCACAACAGAGATATTTGAATCTGAAATTAATTTAGTCGAGGAAGAAAATGCGATTCGTAAACTTCGTTGGAATACTGACTCTCGCAGGTCTGTCGAGTGTTGGTAAGGGGCAGGCACCGATGGGCTTTGATGGTGGTCCGGTGAAGGCTCTGAGTGCGGCGGGCAGCCTGGTGATGGGGAACCGGGTGATTGCGGTGCGCTGTACGAATGGGCCGGAGGCGTTGCAGCTTGAGGTGAAAGACCTGGTGGGGGTGCGGGTGGTAAAGCTGGTTTCGCCGTTCAGTGTGCTCTTTGGGGATGGCAGGGTGGTGGATGCGGCGGGGATGCGTTTGGTGGAGCGTCCGGTTGTCGAAGATTTGAAGGCGGAGCCTGGGGCTTCGCGGGCGGCGGAACGGGTGGGTGGAAAGGCGGTAAGGGCGGTATTGGAGGATGCGACCTCCGGGCTGAGGGTGACGTGGCGGGTGGAGCTACGGGATGGGTCGGAGTATGTGCGGGAGAGTGTTGCGCTGACGGCTGCTGTGGGGGAGGTGGCGATCCAGCGCGTGCGGCTGATTGATGCCGGGGTGGGTTCTGCTTTGGAGGATGCAAAGGCCGTGGGGACGGTGGCGGGGTCGCCGTTGGTGGCGGGAGATTTCTTTCTGGGGTTTGAGCATCCGCTGTCGTTGAGCCGGGTGGTGCGGGGCGAGGCGATTGCGGAGCTGGAGCGGGTATTGCCGCTGCCGAAGGGGCAGACGGTGACATACTCGGCGGTGGTTGGGGTGGTGCCGAAGGGGCAGATGCGGCGTGGGTTTCTGACGTATGTGGAGCGGGAGCGGGCGCATCCATACAGAACGTTTCTGCACTACAACTCGTGGTACGACCTGGGGTACTTTACGCCGTATGACGAGGCGGGTGCGCTGGACCGGGTGAAGACGTTTGGGACTGAACTGGTGCAGAAGCGCGGGGTGGTGCTGGACTCGTTTTTGTTCGATGACGGGTGGGATGACCATGCTTCGCTGTGGCGATTCAATAAGGGCTTTCCGCGGGGTTTTGTGCCGGTGAAGGAGGCGGCGAAGGGGTACGGGTTTGCGCCGGGAGTCTGGATGTCACCTTGGGGTGGATACTCCAAGCCGAAGCAGGAGCGGCTGAAGTTTGGCAAGGAGGCGGGGTTCGAGATTGAGCAGGGCGGTTTTGCGCTATCGGGGCCGAAGTACTATGAGCGGTTCAAGGAGGTGTGTCTGGAGATGATTCGGACGCAGGGGATGAACCAGTTCAAGTTCGATGGGACGGGGAATGTGAACCGGGTGGTGGCAGGGAGTAAGTTCGATAGCGACTTTGATGCAATGATCCATCTGATTGGAGAGCTGCGTGAGGCGCGGCCGGACCTGTATGTAAATTTGACGACGGGGACGACGGCGTCGCCGTTCTGGCTGAGGTTTGCGGACTCAATCTGGCGGGGTGGGGAGGACGATGTTTTTGCCGGTGTAGGCACGCGGCGGGAGCGTTGGATTACGTATCGGGATGCGACGACGTATGCGGAGATTGTGGCGAAGGGACCGCTGTTTCCGCTGAACTCGCTGATGCTGCATGGAATTATCTATGCGAAGGATGACAAACGGTTGAATGACGATCCGGGTGGGGACTTTGAGAATGAGGTGCGGTCGTATTTTGGAAGTGGGACGCATTTGCAGGAGCTTTATCTGACGCCCTCGTTACTGAAGGAGAAGGATTGGGATGTGCTGGCTGAGTCAGCGAAGTGGTCGCGTGCGAATGCGGAGGTGTTGAAGGATACGCATTGGGTGGGCGGCGATCCGGGGTGGGGGCAGGTGTATGGGTGGGCTTCGTGGTCGGAGAAGAAAAGTGTGCTGGTGTTGCGGAATCCTTCGGATAAGGCGCAGGGGATTTCATTGGATGTTGGAACAGCGCTGGAGCTGCCTGCCGGGGCTGCGCGGAGTTTCGTAGCGAAAAGCCCGTGGAAGGAGGATGCCGCGGTTGCGGGGGCGAAGCTGGTGGCGGGGACTGCGCACCGGTTTGAGCTGAAGCCGTTTGAGGTGGTGGTGCTGGAGCTGACGGGGCGGTAGGAAGACAGCAAATACCAAGGCGCCCTAATGCCGGGCGGGCACCACTTCGTGGTTTTTTGACGCTTCGCGTAAATGAATCGACTCTATAGCGATGCTCTAACGTTTGGGCTCGGTTTGTTTGAGGAATTGGATGAGGTAGTCCTTCCAGACGGTGGCCTGGGTGTGGGTGCCGTGGCCGCGGGTGGCGTCGGAGGCGGGGACGAGGATGAACTTGGCGTGGGGCATACGGGAGACTAGCTTTTCTGCGAGGCCGAGTTCGGGTGGGTTGATGAAGTCGTCGCCGGAGTTGATCCAGAGGACGGGTGCGGTGATGGTGGCGAGCTTGGGCTCGGGGTTGTAGTTGCGGCTGGCGTTGACGTAGTAGAGGTAGTTGTTGGCGTCGGTGATGGCGACGGATTTTGCGAGAGCGGCTTCGACGTACTTCTCGGCGGCTTCGCGGGTGGGGGCGGTCTTCTGGGCCTGGATGGGGGCGAGGCCGGCGATGAGGTTGAACTCGAGCGCGTGGCGGAGACCGAGGAGCGGCTCGGTGGTGTACTCGCCGTTGTTCCAGGCGGGATCGGTGCGGATGGACTGCATGGCCATATAGCGCCACATGCGATTGCGGCCGGCGAGCTCGACGGCCTGGCAGGCGAAGGGGGCGAGGGCGTCGGAAAACTGCGGAAACATTTCTCCCCAGGTAAAAGCCTGCATGCAGCCCATAGAGGTGCCGAGGAGGAGGCGGAGGTGGTCGACGTGGAGGCCTTCGATGAGCATGATCTGTTGCGAGCGGACCATGTCGTCGTAGTCGTAGTGCGGGAAGCGCATGTGGAGGCCGTCGGAGGGTTTGGAAGACTCGCCCTGGCCGATGTCGTCGGGGAGGATGATGAAGTATTTGGTGATGTCGAGCGGCTGGCCGGGGCCGAAGAGGACGGTGGAGAACTGAGGGACGAGGAGGGATCGGGCGTCGCCGCCGGTGCCGTGGAGGAGGAGGACGGCGTTGTCGACGTGACCCTGCGCATTGCGGTGAATCGTTCCCAAGGTAAGGTAGTGGAGCTTGAGGGCTGGGAGGGTCTCGCCGGTGCCGAAGCGGAAGTCGGGGATGGTGTAGGTGCCGTCCTGGGTGGGCCAGTGGATGGGTGCGCTGGCTGGGGCCGGGGTGAGCTTGGCGGTGGGGGTGGTTTGGGCGGAGGCGAGGGTGACGAAGATAAGTGCGAGCAGGGAGAGAAGCTGGCGGGGCATGGTGAGAAGTATATGACGTTCGTGCGTTGGTTTGAGGCGGTCGTTTGCTTCTGCAAACGATACCCCATCCTATTGCGATGAAACTGCAAAAGGGTGGGGCACCCGGGTTTGTGCGACTACAAAAAGCAGTTCTTCCCCACCCATCGCGCGATCAGGCGCGCTCAGAATGGGGCACCCGATGGCTTACTTCTTTTCGGCGGGAGCTACCTCGGGGGTGGTGAGGGGTTTGGTGATGTCGTCGAGGTAGGCGGGGGTGCCTTCGATGCGCTGGAGGGTGGGGTAGCGTTCGCCGTCGTGGTAGTGGAGATCGATGGGGGTGATGTAGGTATCGAGCTGGGTGATGAGCTGGATGGGAGCGGTGCCGCCCTTAGCTTCGCGGATGGCGGCTTTGAGGGCGTCGCCGGTGAAGGTGCGGCCGTTGACGGCGATGATCTTGCTGCCGGGGGTTAGTTTGGCTTTGTCGGCGGGCCCGTTCCAGCGGACGTCGGAGATAGTACCGTCGGCGGTGACGCGGATGCCGATGGAGTACCAGACGTTGATGGCTCCGGCGCGAGGGCCGGCCATGGCGCGGTCGGAGGCGGTGGGCTTGTCGGTGTAGACGAGCTGGTAGCCGCCCTGGGTGAAGCCGGCGAGGTCGGCGTGAGGGTTGGGCACGTCGATGCGGTCGTGGAGGAAGGTGGTCCAGTCGTACTTCACGACTTCGTTGAGATCGCGGATGAGTTCGGCGCGGTCGTAAGGAACGATGAGAGGGCCGGTGTTGCCGCCTTTGCCGAGAAAGATGACTTCAAAGTCGTTGAGGGACTTTTTGTTGTCGGTGAGTTTGCGGATGAGGGTGTCGGCGTCGAGCCAAAGAAGCTCGCCCTCCTGGTAGTAGTCCTGGCCGCGCTTCCAGTTGGAGTAGGAGAGAGTACCGCCGCGGAGGATGCTGGAGGCGATGGCGGTGTCTTCGGTGCTGCGCCACTCGCGGCCGGGCTTGTAGTCGAGATTGGCGGCGGAGGCGGCGATGATGTCTCGGTATTGGGCCTGGGTCTTGAGGCCGGAGCGGGCGGCGAGGACGTTGCCGAGGTACTGGGTCATGCCCTCGTAGACCCAAAGGAGGGAGCCTTCCTGCATCTTGTGGAAGTCAGTCTGGTAGAGGTTGAAGGGGCGACGATATTTGCCGTTCCAGGAGTGGGTGAACTCGTGGGCGAGCAGGTCAGCTTCGGCTAACTGGTGGTCGTCATCGGCGAAACCTTTTTCTCCCACGCCGTTGTCGGAAGATTGGCCGTGCTCGAGGCCTTCGCCGCCGGCGAGGTCGGAGAGGGTGAGGAGGAAGTGGTACTGGTCGTAATGGTGCGAGTCGTACATGGCGCCGGCTTCGCGGACGAGGTTGTTGAGCTGGGTGAGGAGAGCGGGGCGGAGTTTGGAGTCTTCGGGCTCGTCAGAGACGACGTCGATGAAGTGGGCTGGCTTTACTTCAGGCGCGAGGGCGAACTCGTGGAAGTACTGGCCGGAGATGATGGGGGAGTCCTGGAGCTGCTCGACGTTGGTGGCTGCGAAGTGAATTGTTCCGCCCGTGGGGTGCTGAGGATCG
>JANYER010000028.1 GCA_025359825.1 Granulicella sp. | reverse complement strand
CTTCGAGAACGGGCTTGCCGTCGTCGGTGAAGCCTACGGCTCCGGCTTTGGCGAGGGCGGCGTAGTCGGGGAGCTGCTTGCCAAGGCTGCCGATAGTGGCGGCGGGCATGGCCAGCAGGTGAATCGCGGGGTTGCGGTCGGGGGAGAGCATCCAGGCCATCGACTCGGGCGAGTCGTTGACGGGAATGGTGTTGGGCATGGCGACGACGGTGGTGAAGCCTCCGGCAGCGGCGGCGCGGGTGCCGGTGGCGATGGTCTCTTTCCAGGTCTGGCCGGGTTCGCGGAGGTGGACGTGGATGTCGATGAGGCCGGGGCTTAGGACGAGGCCGGTGGCGTCGATGATCTCGGCGACTGCTACGTTGGCGAAAGTTCCAGCGGGTTCGATAGCTGCGATGCGACCGTTGTGGATGTGGAGGTCGCTGAGGCGATCGAGGTTGGTGGCGGGGTCGATGGCTCGGGCGTTGCGGATGAGGAGATCAGTCATTCTTGGGCTCCTGCGAGGCTGTGGCGTACCCATCTGTGCTGGGGCGCGACGACAGAAGGCATACCCCAGGGGCTAAAGCCCACATTTTTGCTGAGGCGAGAGAGACCCAAGGAAACCCCAATCTGAAGCATGGGGCTACCAGCCTTGGGATACCTAGAAGCAAAAGCAGGTCTTTCGACTGCGCTTTCCGCGATGAGGCTGCGGAAAGCTTCGCTCAGGATGACAGATCTTTGGGGGCAAGAGAGAAGGGCGGTTCGCTGCGCGAATGCCCACCTTAGCGACGATGAGGCTGTCGCGAAGATGGGGCACCTAGATATGTGGTCGCTCATGCTTTTGCTCCTAATGCGCGGACTAGCAGGGCGGAACGGATGGCGAGGCCGTGGGTGACCTGGTCGAGGATGGCGGACTGGGGACCGTCGGCGACTTCGCCGGAGATCTCGAGGCCGCGAACCATGGGGCCGGGGTGCAGGACGAGGGCCCTGGGGGCGTAGGTGGCGAGGCGGGCCTCGTTAAGCTGGTAGTGATCGATGTAGTGGGTGAGATCAAGGTCGAGTCCGGCGAGGCGCTCCTTCTGAATGCGGAGCATCATGACGACCTGCGACTGGGCGAGGGCGGCGTTGAAGTCGCGGGTGATCTGTAACCCTTCGGCAAGACCGAGAGCCGCTTCAGACAGAAGCGGCTCCGGGCCGCAGAGGAGGACCTTTGCGCCGAGGCGGGGGAGCAGCATGGCGTTGGAACGGGCGACGCGGGAGTGGAGGATGTCTCCGGTGATCGTGATGGTCAGTCCGCTAAGAGATTTGGCGTGGACGGTGGTGGTGTCGAGGCCGAGCCGGGTGAGGATGGTACGGAGGTCGAGCAGCGCCTGCGAGGGGTGCTGGGCCATGCCGTCTCCGGCGTTTAGGACCGGGAGGCCTGTAGCCCGGGCTAACACAAACGATGAACCAGACGCAGGGTGGCGGAGGATGATGCACTCGGCACCGAGGGCCCGCAGGGTGAGGCCGGTGTCTTTGAGGGACTCGCCTTTTTCGATGGAGGAGGACTTATCGGAGACGAGGGTGGTGACGGCGCCGAGGGACTTGGCGGCGAGCTCGAAGGAGGTGCGGGTGCGGGTGCTGGACTCGTAGAAGAGGAGGGCGATGCGGCGGCTGGTGAGGAGCTTGGCCTTTTCGGCGGCAGGCATGTGCTCGAGGCGAGCCGTTAGGGCGAGGATGGAAGCTACTTCAGGGATGGGGAGTGCGTCGATGGTGAGAAGGGAGCCGGGATGGAGGGTTGGAGTCATTGACTGGGGTGTTCGACATATAAAACTAGTGCCAAGTGCGCCCTGACGCCGGGCGGGCGCAACTTCGTTGGGTGTTGAGCTGTTGGAAGCTGCGCGTGTGGTGCGACAGCTACGCGTGTCGTGCTACAGCTAATCGATGAGTTCGACGAGGATGACTTGTTCCTGGCCGTCGACTTCGTTGAGTTTGACTTCGATGATCTCGCGGCTGGAGGTGGGGATGGTGCGACCGGTGAAGGTGGCCTGGATGGGGAGCTCGCGGTGGCCTCGGTCGATGAGGACGAGGAGCTGGACGGACTTGGGGCGGCCGTGGTCGAAGAGGGCATCGAGAGCCGCTCGAATCGTCCGGCCTGTATACAGCACGTCGTCCATGAGGATGATGTCGCGGCCGTTGACGTCGAAGCCGAGGTCGCTCCTGGTGACGGTGGGGCGGGGGCCGTCGGTGGAGAGATCGTCGCGGTAGAAGGAGATGTCCAGGGTGCCGACGTCGATGGGGTGCTTCTCAATCTTCTCGATAAGCACGCCGAGGCGCTGAGCGAGGGGGACGCCGCGACGCTTGATGCCGACGAGGCCGAGGTTGGAGCCGCCGTCGTTCTTTTCGACGATCTCGTGGGCGAGGCGGACGAGGGTGCGCTCGATCTCAGAGGCCGACATGAGACGGCCTTTTTCGCGGAGCCGGGGGGTGCTGGTGGGCTTGGTTTCGGACATGGTGATTGGGGTGATGATACCAGTTGCAGGGC
>JANYER010000443.1 GCA_025359825.1 Granulicella sp. | reverse complement strand
CCGCCTTCTTTCGAACTAGTAAAAATCCGTCATCCTGAGCGAAGCCGAAGAACCCCGAGACCGCTGACATCACCCACGCAGCTCGAACCACTTAACCCAAATCCGGGTGCCCCATCCTTTACGGCATCGTCGTAAAGGGTGGGGTATCGCGCCCCGCGCGACCGCCTTCTTTTGAACCTGTAAAAATCTGTCATCCTGAGCGAAGTCGAAGGACCCCGACACCGCTGACATCACCCACGCAGCTCGAACCACTCAACCCCAACCGCCGGGTGCCCATCTTCGCGACAGCTTCATCGTCGCTAAGGTGGGCATCGTGCAAAGCACGACCGCACTCTTAGCAACCCACTAAAAAGCCCCACCTAAACAAACCCCACTCCGCAAATCCACCGTAAACCCCACCTCTTTGTCCGTCATCAGATTCCACCCCATCCCATGCAACACCCCATCCTTTACCTCCCCCACCTTCAACCCCTCCCAGCTCAACCGCCGCGTCTCCCACGCCAATCCATCCCGCCCCCAAGCCACCAGCGAGTGAAACCCAACAAACACCAGCAACTGTTCCAACACCAGCACCTCCACCACCGGCTTCAACCCAATATGCGTAGAGCGTAAAGGATCAGCAGTAGAGATCACATACGCATACCCTCCCGCCACCGCACCCACCTCATCCGGATTCGGACACGCATACACCCCGGTCGGCATGGAAGGATCGGTAAACCCCAAAGCACACGTCGCCAGAAACACCCCACCCACCGCAGGCTTCACCATCAACAACAAAGCCCCCCGCGCCAGAGCGTCTTCCTCTCCAGCGATCTGCATCGGGTAAGTAAACTGTCGCACCGGAGCAATCATTGGTGGAGCACTCAATACCTCCACCCGCCAGTCATGCGCAAACGCATCCACAAAACCCAGCTCAGGCTTCATCGCAAACCATCCAGCGCCTGCGGCAAGGAATTTAGAGCCTGCGCCATATCCGCAATTAAATCCTCCACCGCCTCACACCCCGCACTCATCCGGATCAACCCGCCTGCCACAGCATCGCCACCCCACTTCGCCCGCCGTTCCGCCGTAGTCGTCACTCCACCAAAGCTGGTCGCCTCGGTCAGCAATTCAGCTTTCGCAAGGAACGCCTCCGCCGCCACCTGGCTCTTCAGCTCAAAGCTCACCACCGCTCCGAAGTACGTCATCTGCCGCGCAGCAATCGTGTGCCCGGGATGCGTCTTCAGCCCCGGATACAGCACCTGCGCCACCTCGCTCCGGCCAGCCAGAAACTCGGCGATAGCCAGCGCATTCGCACACGTCTTCTCCAGCCGCAACGGCAGCGTAGGGATCGACCGCAGCGCCAGCCACGCCTCCATCGGCCCTAGTATCCCGCCGGTCAGATTCCGCCACTGCATCAGCTTCGTCAGCAGTTCGGCGTCGCGCACCGCCACATGCCCCAGCAGAATGTCCCCCTGCCCGCTCAGCGACTTCGTATCCGAAGCAATCGAGAAGTCCGCCCCCAGCGCCAGCGGCCTCTGCCCCAGCGCCGTCGGAGTGGTATTGTCTACCGCCACCAATACCCCCGCCGCACGCGCCGCTGCACTCAGCGCAGCAATGTCGCACACATCCATCGTGGGGTTGCTGGGCGACTCAATCCACAACAGCCGCGCGCCCTCCAACAGGGGAGTGACTTGCTCCAAGGCATTCACGCCCATCCGCGGTACCGTACGCACGACCACGCCCATCTCGGTGAAGTACCCTCCCAGCAGATTCCGCGCCGTGTAATAAGAGTTCGCCGGAACCACCACTACATCCCCCGGCCTTAGCACCGCACCAAACACCGCCGTCACCGCCGCCATCCCCGAAGCAAACACCACCGCCTGCGCGTCGTAGGCACCGCCATCCGCCAGCACACCCGACTCCATCACCCCCAGCACCCGTTCCAACTCCGTCCAGGTAGGGTTATGCGCCCGCCCATAGCTGTACGCCAACCCCGCCGGGTCACCCGGAGCATGAAACGGGGCCGCAAACACCGGCCCAGCACTCATCGAAGTTCCTGCCACCACCGGAGTCAAAGTCGACCGAACCACCCGTGTACTCTCCCGCATCCCACCCTCCCAGTCCATCCCAAGTCTAGCCGCTTTGAACGACACAAACCTCATGACTTCCTGCCACCCAAACTTGACACCAACCACCCTCAAACGAAGCCAGGCAGGCCTCCTCCCCCACCTCCTCCCCGGACGCGCCTCTCATTCGCACAACGGCAAGTCCAAGCCTAAGTCTCAATAATGGAAGACTTTGCGCAAATAAGGGGGGAGGGGAGGGGTTGCCACTCAGAAGTGCTCCCATCCCCCAGGAACCAACTCCTCCCGTCGCCCAACCGTCCGCACCAGCGTCATCCCCTCCTGCTTCACCAACCTGCCAATCCGAGTCACCCCCACCCCCGCAATCTTCCTCGGCACCCGAACCCCGGCCCCCGCCGAGAACAAAAGCTCATAGTCCTCCCCACCATCCAGCACCGCCCGCAAAGCCTTCTCGCTCCCCAGCGCAGCCGCCAGCGGATGCACCGGAAGCAGCGCCTCCTCCACCTCCGCTCCCACGCCAGACTCCGCACACAGATGCGCCAGATCGCTCGATAGCCCATCGCTCAGATCCAGACAAGCCGTCGCCAGCCCGCGCCGCAGCAAAGCCCCCCCCACCCCAAGCCGAGGCTCAGGAAACAGCTGCGGATACTCACCTTCAGAACCCGCTCGAACCCGCGCCATCCGCCCCCGCGCAAACATCCCCTCCAACTCCGCCGCCGCCCCACCCAGCCGCCCCGTGCAGTACAGCAAGTCCCCCACTTTGCCCCCACTCCGCCGCAGTGCCCGCCCCGCCGGAGCTGAGCCCACCAGCGTGATATCCGCCAGCACCAGCCCCCCCGGAGCCTCCGCCGTATCCCCCCCG
>JANYER010000441.1 GCA_025359825.1 Granulicella sp. | reverse complement strand
TATCGGCAATCGCGAGGCGGGCTTTAGGGGTGTGCGCTTAGAACGAGAGGCTAGAGGGCGACGAGTGCGGGCGCGAAGATGTCTGCGTAGGTAAGATTTTCTGCGGGACTGCCGCTGCGTTGCTTCCAATCGAGGAAGAGCTTGCCGTAGCTGTCGGTGAGACAGGTGGCGGGGTCGATGTTGAGCTCGGCGAGGGTGCGGTCGATCCAGTCGGTGGGGCCTTCGAGCTCGGCCCAGTTGCCGATAGGGGTCTCATCGATGACGAGGTGGGCAAGGGTAGGGTTTTGAGGGTCGATGGGGTGGGACCACTCGGTGCGGTGCTTCTCGTAGATGAAGGCGGGGTTGTAGCCGAGCTGTTGGAAAATGTGGGCGAGGGCAGGGCCCTCTGCGAGTACGGTCTCGGTCTCGATGCGGATTTTGTAGCGAGTGGTGTCTACGGGATCTTCGGTGCCGGGTTTTCGCTTGTGGGTGACGGTGCAGAGGGGGCCGTACTGGCGGATGCGGAGAATCTGTTTTCGGTCGCGGAGCTCGCGGGTGGGGGTGTCGTAGAGGGTGTTGTGCTCAAAGGTGCGCGGGGTATCGAGATGGAAGCCCAGGGAGGGGAGGAGGGCTTGAAGGGCTGCTGGGTCGGAGACGGGGAACTTGAGTTCGATCTCGGCACTTTGCATGGTTGGAGTATACGGCTGGGGAGGAGCGGCTGAACCGCTAAGATGGAGAGATGAACGGTGGAAAAACGGAACGTCTGGAGGGTGAGACTGGACTGCTGCGGGCGGCGGAGCTGCTGCGTAGCGGGGGCATCGTCGCGTTTCCGACGGAGACGGTGTACGGATTGGGTGCGAACGCTCTGGATGCAGCTGCCGTTGCGAAGATCTTTGCGGCAAAGGAGAGGCCGGGGTGGGACCCGCTGATCGTGCATGTGTGTGACCGGGAGATGATGGGGCGGGTGGCTGAGGTTCCGGATTCACTGGCACAGGATGTTGAAGCGTTAGTTGAGAGGTTTTGGCCGGGGCCACTGACTTTACTGCTGCCGAAGACTGTCGCGGTGCCTCATGCTGTGACGGCTGGGCGGAGGCTGGTGGGGGTGCGGATGCCGGGGCATCCGGTGGCTTTGGCGTTGATTCGACGGTCGGGAGTGCCGTTGGCTGCTCCGAGTGCGAATCGATTTGGACGAACGAGTCCGACGACAGCTGCGCATGTTTTAGAGGATTTAGATGGGCGCATTGATGCGGTGCTGGACGGCGGGGCAACCAGGGTGGGGGTGGAGTCGACTGTGATCGGGCCGGCGGAGGATGGGCTGGGGTGGGTGATGTATCGGCCGGGTGGGGTGAGCGTTGAGATGCTGGAGGCGGTGGTGAGGAGGGTGGAGGTGTTTCGTCCGGTGGCAGTGATGGGAGAGCCGGAGAGTCTGCCTTCGCCGGGTGTGGGGATTCGGCACTATGCTCCGCGGGCGCGGCTGGTGCTGGTGTCGGACCAGGGGGAGATGACGAAGGAGGTTGGCCGGGGCTCTGGGTCTGAGGTTGGGGTGATGCTGCCAGATGGGTGGGACGCGTCGTTCGCTATGACAGTGTATCGATGGGGGGCTTGGAATGATGGGGAGGAGTTAGCGCGGCGGATGTTTGCGGGGTTGCGGGAGTTGGATGAAGCTGGGGCGACTGTGATCGTGTGTCCGGTGCCGGTGATGGGTGGGATTGGGGCGGCGATTCGGGATCGTTTGGAGAAGGCTGCTCGGGTGAAGTAGATGGCTTACAGATGGACTTAGGTGCGGGCGGCGTTGGTGAGTTGGGTGGCGTAGGAGTCCAGCGAGAGGTTGCGCAGGAGGTTGCGGCGCATGCCGGAGTAGACCTGGTCGAGGCCGCGGGAGGCCTGTTCAATCCATGGGAAGGAGAGGGTCTGGGCGAGGCGCTCGAGTTCGGTGCGGATGTCGGTGTTGCGGAGGAACTCGGGGGTGCCGGAGTCGAGGTAGAGCAGGTCTTCGAGGATGAGGGAGAGGGCGCGGAGCAGGGCGGTGGTCTTCTGGGCGCCTTCGGCACCGGCGCGGTAGGTCTCGGTCATCTTGAAGAGGGCGGTGTGGTCGGGCTCAGCGGCTGCGTTGCGGACGAGTAGGAGGGCGTCGGCGCGAGCGGCGATGTAGGCTTCGAGGTCGAAGCCGAGGGCCTGGCCTACGGCTCCTTGAGCGAGGCGGGCGATGAGGCTGCGCTGCTTGGGGGGGACGTCGGGGCGACGGTCGGCTAACAACATTTCGATCTCTTCGAGCGGTAGTGCGCCAAGTCGGACGGCGGCGCAGCGGGAGCGGATGGTGGGGAGGAGCTCACCGGGGTTTTCAGCCAGCAGGATGAGATGGACGGTTGCCGGGGGTTCTTCGAGGAGCTTGAGGAGGGAGTTCGCGGCCTCCTTCATGAAGCTGGCGGCGGTGAGGATGAAGATCTTCTTGGGCCCCTCGGAGGGGAGGCGCTGGGAGCGCTGGATGAGGGTGCGGATCTGGCCGAGTTTGATGAGGAGTTGCGGGGGGTCGGGGGGGACGATGAGGACGTCGGGGTGGGGTTGGATGAGGACGCGGGTGTCCTTCTTGTCGGTCTCACGGAGGTCTTCGCGGGCAGCGACGGCGGTGGCGACAGCCTCCTCCAGATTGGCGGCGGAGGCGATGCGGGTGCAGTTGTGGCAGACACCGCAGTAGGAGGCCAGGGACTGACCGTTCGACCAATGGTCGCGGGGTTGGCGCTCGCACTCGACGGCCATGGCGAGCATCAAGGCGAGAGTGTATTTGCCGGCTCCGGCGGGGCCGCTGAGGAGTAGAGAGTGAGGGAGGCGACCGGCAGAGATTGCAGTGCGCAGGTGTTCGACAGCAGTGGAGTTGCCGAGGAAGTCGTTGAAGGTTGCGGGTAGTGCCATGGTGCTGGTC
>JANYER010000391.1 GCA_025359825.1 Granulicella sp. | reverse complement strand
TTCCCCCATTGCGCAAAATTCCCCACTGCTGCCTCCCGTAGGAGTCTGGACCGTGTTTCAGTTCCAGTGTGTCCGTGCGCCCTCTCAGGCCGGATACAGATCATCGCCTTGGTGGGCCATTACCCCGCCAACTAGCTAATCTGCCGCGAACTCCTCTCCAAACGCATTGCTGCTTTGACCCGTAGGTATTATGCGGTATTAGCTAAGATTTCTCTCAGTTATTCCCCATTCGGAGGTAGATGATTCACGTGTTACTCACCCGTGCGCCACTTTACTCAAGGACCGAAGTCCCCTTTCTCGTGCGACTTGCATGTGTTAGGCACGCCGCCAGCGTTGATTCTGAGCCAGGATCAAACTCTCGTTTAATCTTGGTTTGCTTGCCGTCCAACGACAGGGGTCGGGATGGATCAAGCGCCCCTGGAAGCTCGAAAGTTCCAGAGGTTTAAAACTAGTGAGAATGACTAAACCAAATTTCGTATCATCTCACGATTGGCACGTTCAACTATGTTGTCAAAGATCCGGACTACTCTCGCCTAAGCGGGCAGTTTTGGATCAAGGACTCAGCATCCGGCATAAGCCATTGCATGTGTCCTCGAACTTTATGGCGCTGGTTTCGTCTTGGTTTGCTTCGGCTGATCTCCGTCAAACTATCGGCTTACCTTCAGCCCTTCAGAGTCGCTCAGAAGCTTGTGACGTTTTGCGCGAACTTTCTGAGATTATCTACTTTCATCTCGCTTGTCAACCTTTATTTGCTTTTCTTTAAGAATCTCTTCTCAATGTCAGCAAGCAGTTAACAATCATTCACACAGCGCAAATACTGAAACATCGTAACGACTGCAAAAATAGTCGCGGAGCACTTAGCTCCTGAATTTCACCTTCAACTGCAGTGGCTTGGGCTTGGTATGCCGGAGGCCCTTAGGCTCTCTACCGGCTTCAAACGCTTGGACTGCGCTCCGTCTTCCCTCATGCTGCGCCTCGCTACTTCAAAGGCCGACTCACATACTGCCAGAGCCAAGGTGCGAAGCTTTCAACTTTGCTAGAGTAACTTAGTTTTCACTTTCGCGCAAACTCGTTCTCATTCCAACTTTGTTTCTCTGCAACTGAATTAGAGTATCGTGCTTTTCACTTCCGTGCAAGCTCAAACTCAAAACCTTGTCTCTTTGCTGTCTGGCCTCTTCACTTCCGTGTCAGCCTTGCCTCGTTGCGACTTCCTGAGACTATCAACGGAGCTCCATCCCTGCAACCCCACACCCTGTGAAAAACGCTTCTTTTTCTGTTGTAATCGCCGAATCACCCCGTAAATACAGGTCTTTTTCTTCTACAGTTATTTTGCATACCCGGCCTGCCACAGACGAATCCCGCCTCAATGCCGCACACTTCCCCACTCACACCCCACTCTCAAGGTCTAAAATCCTCCCCATGGAACCCACTGAGATCAACGAATTTTCCGAGCACCTCAAAGAAGCAGGCGAACACGAAGGCGGCGAGTCCCTCAGGACCATCTCCCTAGCGATTTCCATCCTCGCCGTTCTCGTCGCCATGGTCACCGTCATCGGCCACCGTACCCACACCGAAGCTGTCCTTATGCAGTCCCGCGCCGGGGACCAGTGGAACGAGTATCAGGCCAAGAAGATCCGCATGGACAACCTCTCCGTCAACGTCGATCTCCTCGCCCTCCAACCCAGCATCGACCCCGCAGCCGTAGCCGCCAAGACCAGGGAATATCAAGCCCATATCCAAAAATGGAAAGAAGACCTCGCCGAAGAACAAGCCACGGCCCGTGAGTTCGAAGCAGACGTTAAACTCGCCGAACACAAGGCCTCCCGCTACGATCTTGGCGAAGCCCTCCTCCAGATCGCCGTCGTCCTCTGCTCCGTCACCCTCTTCACCCGCAACCGCACCTATTTTGTCCTCGGTCTGGCCCTGGGCGCGGCAGGACTTGCAGTCGCCGCCTCCGCACTTGCCGTCCACTAGCGACGTCCCAGGGGCCACGCCTCTACTGAGCGCGATAGCTACGCATCATGCCATCGAACATCGGCTTGATCGTCGCTAAATCTCGCTCCGGAACGACAAACACGATATAGCTCATGTCCCCATCGACCCGCTGATACGTCACCAGCCGGTCCCGTTCAGTCATTTGCACGCCTCCCTCGACTACAGGAGACTTGCCGCGCAGCTCCACTACATTCGCGTTCTGCCCATTGATGGTCGTGGATACCATCTGCCCCACCTGCTGCAGCCCACCATTCTGGTCACTCAACTTGCGGGCCAGTGCAATCGTCGCCGCAGACAGGCCCGCCGCATCATTCACCCCATCGCCAGGCTGCTGCGCCACCTCCACCACCGCACCATACGATAGCCCCGCCGCACTCGCACCTCCCACCGGAGCGAACGTCATCGCCCCGCTGCTGTCCTCCCCATGTTGCCAGCTCTCGGGATAGCTCATCACGTACCGATCGCCCTGGAACCGCACCAGCCGCGCACCCACTCCCATCGCACTCTTACTCAAACGAGCTGCCGCCGCCACTGCAGGCTGGCTCCCGCTTTGCCCCCCACTTTGGCCCGATGAAGTCTGCTGCCCACTCGAAACCGGCACCGCTACCGCGACCCCACCCGGCCCCGGAGAGTATCGCCCAGCCTTCTTCCACACACCGGCCTGCACATCCTTGGCCGTGTACATCTGCTCCCCCGTCGCAATTCCACGCACCCGCGCAAACTCCGCCGTCGTCACCGTCGGACGGTCCAGCCGCGGCAGCGTCGCAATCTCCGCATTCACGTATTCCATCCGATTCCCAGGATTCGGATGGTCACTCAGCCACTGCGTCCCACCCGCCCCGTACTTCGCCTGGATGGTCTCGAAGAACTGCGGCATCCCGCGCGGATCGTACCCCGTGTCATACAGGATCCCCACGCCCAGCAGGTCCGCCTGCTTCTCCGCATCGCGCGACATCCGGGTGATGGTGGCCGTTGCACCCAGTCCAAGCGCACCCTGCGCTAATGAGCCCGCAGCTGAATCCCCCAGTAGAATCGAGCTCAGCACGCTCGCAATCCCAAAGCCCAGTTGCGGCGTCTGTGCCTTCGTAATATTGCAGGTTGAATGGCGCTGGACCACATGCGAGATCTCATGCGCCATCACACCCGCGAGTTGTGCCTCGGTCTCCGCCGCCTGCACCGTCCCCAGGTTGACGAAGATCGATCCACCCGGCAGCGCAAACGCGTTCACATCCTCTACTGCAACTACGTGGAAGTTATACGGCCACCGCTCCCCCGGAGCGTGCTCCACCAGCCGATTCCCCAACTGCTGTACATAGCGCGACACCGGATCGCTGTCCGGCAGCACCGGCATCTGCTGGTATACCTGCGCGGCCACCTTCGCGCCTTCGACCTTCTCTTGTTCTACCGTGAAGGCGTTCTTACAGGTCACGGGCTGGAATCGCGCCCACGCCGCCGGCCCACACCCCGCCAGCAGCAATCCACCCAACATCAGCCGAATAAAGTTCAGCCCAGTAAAGTTTCCCCCAGCAAAGCTCCGTAAGCGCACGCATTACCTCCGCCAACAAACCATACCAGCACTTGGATGCATCCCGACACCTTGCAGCCGTCTCGAACCAACCACTTACAACGGCTTGGAGATCACCCCGAGGTCGGCCATTCCGTTCACAAAATACTGCACCGCCAACGCTACCAGCAACAACCCCATGATGCGCACCAGGATACGGATACCTGTGTCCCCCAGCGCACGTGCGACTCGGTCAGAGTTCCCCAACACCAAATAGCAAATCGCCGCAGTCACCGCGATCGACCCCAGAATCGCCATCATCTGCCACTTGGTCTGGGCCTGACCAACGAGCACCATCACGCTGGTAATCGACCCCGGCCCGGCCAGCATCGGAATCCCCAGCGGAACAATCCCCGCATCTTCCTTACTCGCTGCCGCTACCGTATCGCCACTGGACTCCTGCGTGGCAGAGCGCTTGGCCTCCAGCATGTCCAGCCCGATCAGCAGCAGGATGATGCCGCCCGCAATCTCGAACGCCGGCAGCGTAATCCCAAACAGCTTGAAAATGTACTGCCCACCCACTGCAAACGTGCTCAAAAACAGCAACGCCGTTAGCGAAGCCTTCCCCGCCATCCGCCGCCGTTTGGCCGCGTCCGCACCCTCCGTTACCGCCAGAAACGTCGGCAGCGCAGCAAAGGGGTCCACCAGGAAGAAGATCGAGCTGAACGCCAGCAGCGAAAACCGTACGATTGGCGAGCTCGAAAGCCCAGCCAGACTCACACTATGAGGATCAAACATCACTCTCTATTCTCCCACGCCAGGCCTCCCTGCCCCGCTATAATCAACTTTTGTCGATAGGAGAGAACCATGGCCATTCAGCCCACCCAAAATATCTGGCACAACGGAAACCTCATCCCCTGGGACCAGGCAAACATTCACGTCATGTCGCATGTCGTCCATTACGGCTCGTCCGTCTTCGAAGGCATCCGTTGCTACGAGCAGCAGAACGGCACCGCCGGCGTCTTCCGCCTACCCGAGCACAGCGCTCGCCTTCTCGACTCCGCCAAGATCTACCGCATGCCGCTTCCCTACACCGAAGCGCAACTCTCTGCTGCCATCGTTGATGTCATTGAGGCCAACGGCATCACCCCCTGCTACATCCGTCCCATCGCCTTCCGTGGCTACGGTGAGATCGGCGTCAATCCCCTCAAGTCGCCCGTCGAGGTCTACATCGCCAACTTCCCCTGGGGTAAGTACGTCCCCGGTAATGAAGGCGCAGATGTTTGCATCTCCTCTTGGTCGCGCCTCGCACCCAACACCATGCCCTCACTCGCCAAGGCAGGTGCCAACTACATGAACTCGCAGCTCATCCGCATGGAAGCTGAGATCAACGGCTACTCCGAAGGCATCGCGCTCGACGTCAATGGCTACCTGTCCGAAGGTTCCGGCGAGAACCTCTTCCTCGTCCGTGGCGGCGTCCTCTACACCACTCCGCTGGCAAACTCCGTACTCAACGGCATCACACGCAGCTCCATCCTCACGCTCGCCAAGCAACTCGGCATCCCTGTCGTGGAGCAGGCACTACCTCGCGAGATGCTCTACATCTGCGACGAAGCCTTTTTCACCGGCACCGCCGCAGAGGTCACCCACCTCCGCTCCGTCGATCGCATCCTGGTCGGCGACGGCACCATGGGCCCGGTCACCACCGCACTGCATAAGGCCTTCTTCGACATCGTCAACGGCCTCACCCCCGACCGCTACAACTGGCTCACCCCAGTCAAAGTCCGCGTTGCAGAACCCGTCGGCGCATAAGCTACTTGCATCGTTACAAACTAAAAGAGGCAGCCACCACGGCTGCCTCTTCTTCTTGCACCGACAAAAGTCTCAAACCAGCAAATTCAGTACAGTAAGCTTCAGATCGCCATCCAGCAAAGGCTTTGCCTGCTCCAGCATTCCCTTGGCACCGACCAGATGTTCCTCAAGAGCTTCCTCGCTGGTCCACTCCTCATACGTCCAGAAGCTACCCGGCTTCTTCTTGTCCTCATGGAGTAAGTAGAGCTTGCATCCCTTCTCTTTACGGGAAGGCTCCACTAACGATGTCAACATCGCTCGCACCGCATCTTCACATCCTGACTTCGCCATGATCTCCGCAATTACATTGATCTTGTCGCCATTACCAAAGAACGCCATCGTCTCTCCTCATAACCTTCCGTTCATACGAATGTCTGAAGCAACAGCAGCTAGCCATCGCTCGGCTTCTTCGCGCCAACCAACTCCGGCTCATGCACTGTACTCAACTCCTGCACCTGGCCGCTCACAGGACGCTTGCGGCGGTGATACGCGGCCAGTTGCTGCACCTGTCCCGTCTTCAGGGAGCGCTCAATCGCCTCGATCACCCGCACATCTAGAAGACCTTCTTCACCATCTGCCTCAGGCATACGGTTCTTCAAAATGCAGTCAGAGAAATATTTCAACTCCCCGCCAAAGTGATCGGTCGCCGCGAAATGCTCTTCCGTCTTTTTCTTATTCACCGTCATTACATGCTCGATGGATGACCCAACCTGATAGGCAGGTTGAGCGAATAGGTCGCCCTTCGCGCCGACGATGCGACAGTCATCCACATCGCCGCCGTTATAGCTCAACGTAAAACTCGCAACACGGGCTTTCTCAAACTTCAAGGTCACCGCCACGGTGTCATCAAAATTGAACTTCTCCGGATCCGTACACACACCCGTCGCAAACACCTCGATTGGCTCCGCACCAAACAGATTACGCACCTGGTTGATCGGATACGTGCCCATATCCGGAACCGGTCCTGCCCAGAAACCATTCAGCGCACGATGGTTCGTCCCAGCCACTGGCTGTGAGAAGGTCGAGTTGAACAGTCGCGCCGTTCCAATCTGCCCATTCCTGACTCGTTCCACCGCTGTTAAGGTTCCCGGCTCATGATGGAGCCGATACGCCACCATCAACTTGGCGTTGTTCCTCTCCGCAGCGGCGATAATCTGCTCGCACTCAGCTACGGAAATCGCCATCGGCTTCTCCAACAACACATCGATTCCGGCGTCCAGGGCCTTGATGGCAAACTCAGCATGCTCCCAATTCGGAAGCGCAATGTACACCGCATCAATCTCGCCGGAGACCAGCAACTCTTCATACTGCTCGTACGTGTATTGATCCTCAATCCCGTACATTTCGCCGACCCTAGCCAGCTTGTCTTCACGCCCGGAGACCAAGGCAACCACTTCGCTATTCCCCGTGTGCTCAACGCCCGGCAAAAATGCTGCCTGGGCAATCCAGCCCAATCCAACTACGGCATAACGAACCTTGATTCCATCCACCATTCTTGCCACCATCATTGCTACCTCCTGCTTCCGTTTAGACGTCTGCGTAAAGCTCGGTATGCAGAGATAGATCGATGTCCTCTATTAAAGACGCGATCCAGGCAGCAGGGGATGGCCGCGTAAAAAGGTTGCTCAAGCAGACTCTAAAGTCGTACCCAAGCTGTCAATTCGTTTCCTTATATGAAACATTTTTCAACATGAACTGCCCCGAAACACTCTGCTTCCCACAGACCCCGGCCACCCAGCTACACCGCCGAGCTCATCGACCCCTGGGCCATGACCATCACCCCTATCCCCGGCACCCACTCCGGAAAGACCACCCTCGCACTCCCCGCCAAACCGTACCAGGCTCTACGCTTCCGCAAGGTCTAAATCCAGCTATTAGCGGGAAGTAACTAGTTGCTCTTAGGCGACCCCATATCCAGCGGAGCCCCCGCCACCGGCAATGCCACGCCTTCCTTCTCCACCCAGCCGGGCAACTCCTGCGAGCCCGTAATCAGCCGCGCCCCATCGTTGAAGAACAAATACGTATACGCCCACTGCCGAAAAACAGACCACCGGTTCCGGAACCCAATCAGGAAGAAGATATGCACCACCAGCCACGTCACCCACGCCGGGAACCCGCTCCAGTGCGCCTTGAACGGCCACTCAATCTTCGCCACCGCAGCCTTGCGTCCAATCGTCGCCATATCGCCCTTATCGAAGTAGCGGAAGCCCTTCGCCACGCCTGAGCCGTCGCTACCGAGCCCCTGCGCCGTAAGCTTCGCAATTCGCTTCGCCACAAAATCGCCCATCTGCATCGCCGGCTGCGCCACTCCCGGAACCTGCTTGCCGTCCTGTTCAAAGTGCGCCAGGTCGCCGCAGATAAAGATCTCCGGCCGTCCCTTGGGGTTCAGGTGCTCATCCACCAGCACGCAGCCGCGCCGGTCCACCTCCAGCCCCATCAGCTTGCCCAGCGGAGAGGCCTGCACCCCTGCCGCCCACAGCGTTACCACCGCCTCAATCTTCTCGTCCTCTACCATCACATAGCCCGGCTGAATGTCGGTGACATGCCCACCCGTCCGAACCTGAACCCCGAGCTTCGCCAGTTGCTCCGCCGCCTTCACCTGTAGGTCCGGCGGATACGCCGCCAGAATATTCGGTGACCCCTCCAGAATCATCACCTGCGCCATCGAAGGGTCGATGTGCCGGAAGTCTTTCTTCATATACAGCTTCGCAATATCGCTGATCGCCCCGGCCAGCTCCACCCCCGTCGGACCGCCGCCGATGATCACAAAGTTCAGTGCCGGATGACTGCCCGTCTCCACCATCTGCCGCTCCGCCAGCTCAAACGCCAGCAGCACACGACGCCGAATCTCCGTGGCATCCTCCAGCGTCTTCAACCCCGGCGCCAGCTTCGACCACTCATCCTTGCCAAAGTACGAGTGCGTCGACCCCGTTGCCACCACCAGGTAGTCATACTCCAGCACCGCGCCGGATTTCAGCTTCACCCGCCGCGCATCGATTTCGAAGCCCACCGCCTCATCCATCAGCACTTCGGTGTTCGGATAGTCCCGCAGAATCGACCGGATCGGCTGCGCAATCTCTGCCGGCGACAGCACCGCCAGCGCCACCTGATACAGCAGCGGCTGGAAGGTATGGTGGTTCTTCCTGTCCACCATCGTCACATCCAGCGGCAGCCGCCCCAGCCCCATCGCCGCATGGATTCCTGCAAACCCTCCACCCAGAATCACCACTCGCTTGCGCATCCCGCCTTTGCCATCCGCCATTGTAAGAGCTCCTTTGCGGCTCCGGGTCAACCAGCCCGGTCACTCCGCTACGACCCTATCCTCTCAGATGCTCCGCAAGCCCGCACGACCCATCCTCTCCCAAAGTCACAATTCCGCTCTCCCCCTTCAAGCAGGAGTCAGTGGCCTACCATCCCTTCGCCAGCGCCAGCGACACAAACCCCTGCATCCCCGCCGTCACCACCACATTCGTCACTTCCGCGCCCGGCACCTCCAGCGGCACCACCGTCACCAGCCCATCCCCATCCGACACCCCAGCACTCTCCCCTCGCTGCAACACCGCCTGGGCCGCACACCGCCCCTGCGCCGGGCACACCACTCCCGGCTCCAGCGTCTGATGCACTACCACTCCCGCCAGTGCCACCGGATGCCCCTGCCCATCCGTCACCCGAACCACCAGCGGCACAAATCTCCCCGATACCGGTACCGCCTGCCCCGCACCGCTGACCACCTCCACCTGCAACCCAGCCGGCCCTACACCGATCGCCGCAAACGCCGCACACACCGTCCCCAGCCACGCACACGCTGACCCCGTCACCCGCTCCCCCGCGCCCAGCCGCCCAATCGTCACCGGCATCAACGCCACGCCGCTCGCATCTGCGGTCGAACTCGCCGCCCCCACCACCATCCCCGCACCCGCCGTCCAACTCACTCCTACCCCAGCAACTGCACCCGAATTGTCCGCCAACACTACCCGCGGCACCCAGACAAACCCGCCCCCAGCACCCGCCGCCACATACTGCTCCGCTCGCCCCATTACCGGCATAATCCGCACCCGCACCACCGCCGTAAACGAACCCGCGGCACTCCCCGCAGCTGCTACCGCCGATAACCTCACACTCCCCGCAGCCAGCGGCGTCACCGTACTCGAAGCCAGCCCCGTAGCATCCGTCAGCACCGTACAAGTCCCCGCCCCGCAAGCCCCAAACCGAACCGCCGCACCAGTCGCTGAAAACACCACCGCCGCCCCCACCACCGGAGTCACCCCATCGCTCTTCATCACCCGCACCGCAAACGCCGGTGCAGCCACATCGCCCACATACACCACCCCCGTTGGGCTGGAGACCAGGGTCAACACATCCGGCAAAGCCACCGCATTGAAGGAAGCCGACACACTCCCCGTCACTCCCACCGCACTCAACCCCACGCTCCCCGCAGCCAGCGGAGTCACCGTACTCGAAGCCAACCCCGTAGCATCCGTCAGCACCGTACAAGTCCCCGCCCCGCAAGCCCCAAACCGAACCGCCGCACCAGTCGCTGAAAACACCACCGCCGCCCCTAACACCGGGGTCACTCCATCCGCCTTCATCACCCGCACCGCAAACACGGTCGCAGCCGTCGACCCCACGTTCACCACCCCCGTCGGTGCCGAGACCAGCGACAAAACATTCGGAGCATCCACCGCCGTAAAGCTAGCAGCCACACTGCCGCCCCCACCCACCGCGCTCAACGAAGTCGTTCCCGCCACCAGCGCCGTCACCGCCGTCGAAGCGATTCCCGCAACATCCGTCACCACCGTACAAGTCCCCGCCCCGCAAGCCCCAAACCGCACCGACCCCGCACTCACCGTAAACACTACCGGCTCTCCCACCACCGGAGTCACGCCATCCGCCTCTGTCACCTTCACCGCAAACAGCGTCCCTGCGGCCACTCCCGTCGTCACCGTCCCCGCCGGAGCAGACACCAGCCGAATCATCTCCGGCAACGCCGCAGCATACGTCAGCACACCCGACATCACCGTCGTCCCGCCCGTCGCCGTGTCCTTCACCATCACGTCCGCCACCAGCCCCGTTCGCACGCCGGACGCCGGCACCGTCGCCACAATCGTCGACGCCGTCCAACGCTGCACCACCGCCGCCACGCCATGCACCAGCACCGCATTGCCCGGTTTGAAGCCCGTCCCCGTAATCGTCACCACGCCACCACTGGCCCCTACATTCGCCGGAGCCACCGTATCCGCATACAACACTCGCGCACCAAAATTGAAGTCCGGCCGCCCATCCCCACGCTGGTCCGCAATCGCCACGCGCAGATCTTGCGCCGTCCCACTCACCACCTTCAGCGACGTCATCCCCAGCGACACTCCGTTGAACGCCCCTGTCGCCGCCGCCACCCCTGGCTGCGAACCCATCGCGTCCCCTGCTCGCCACACTCCGATCACCGGCATCGCCTTGGCGTTGGTCGCATACCCCTGCTCATCCTTCGCCGTCACCTCAAGGGTCAGCGTCCGTCCCGCCTTCACCGTCACGCTCGACCACGCCGTCTGCCCATACCCGCACAACTGCCCCGTCCACCAACCCGTCGCACTCGCCAGTTGCGGCGCAGCCTCGGAGCCCGCCGTCCCCGCACAACTTCCAGCCGCCGTCGTCACCGGCAGATCGATCCACCCATAGTCCGCATAGCTCGGAAAGATACCCTCCCGGCTTGACAGTCCAGCCCCCGATGGCAGCACTGCACTCGCCCGGTACGGCCCCACCGAGTACTGCCCCACGTACATCGGATTCACGGCCTCGGTTCGAATCAGAAGCTGCTGCCAATCCCCTGGCAACATCGGCACCCGCGTCAGGTCGTAACGACCCTCATAGTCGCCCCGATAGCTCCCCATGCTTCCGCCCATCGACGCATCCGCCGCCACCACCGGATTCGTATTCGCCTGCCGGTACAGCGCACCACTCACCGCAGACACCGAGTCCCACGTCTCCGGAACGCCCCAATACTGCCGCCAGCGCCGGGCCACCACATTCACACCCTGCATCCCCTGCCCGGTCGGAAACGTAAGGTTCCCCCCCACCCGGTTCGCATCCAGCAGCGAGTCCGTCTTCGCCGCAACCCCTAACGTTGCCGCCAGCGCTCCAGCCTGTCCCTGCCCAATCATGTAGAGCTGTGCCAACCCCGACAGATCGTCATCCCGCAACGTAAACGGCAGCGGCAGACACTGATAGGTATACGGCCCGCAGATAATATCGATCGGATGCATCACCGGCCAGTGCAGCGCCTGCTGATAACTCGCCTGCGGACTCCCGGTAAACATGTTGTCGTTCAACTGCGACCAGCCCAGCCCCAGCACTCGCCCAAACGCGCGCATCAACTGGTATTGCATCTGCGTCTGCATCTCCGCCGCCGCGCCCGTACACCGTCCGTTCAGCAACAGCACCGCATGTTGGATCAATCCACTCGGCGCAATCGAGTCCACGCTCTCCGTCACCGCACTCTGCCGGCAGCCACTCGGATCACTTGCACCCGCCCCCAGCAGCAGGTCCGTCACCGAACCATCACGGTCATACACCACCGCAATCTGCTTCATCAGATAATTCCCCGCCAAAACATCCTGGGGAAAGACCACCCCACTGCCACTGACATACGAGTTGTCCCCGCTCACATGCTCATCCAGCGCACCGCCACGCGTCAGCACCAGCCGCGAAGTCGGCACATTCCAAACTCCCGCCGCCGCCGCGACCAGCGCATCCGCCGCAGCATGGTTCACCCAGACACTCAGGTCCCCCGGATCGGTGTAGTACTTCGGCGTGTCCGTGTACCAGACCACCGGCACCCCACTGGTCGTAAAGTACGGCGGCCCCGTCACCCAACGCGGCCCCGCCGCCAGCGCACTTCCCGCAGCCAGCAAACATACCCCCCACCCCCCCCCCCC
>JANYER010000362.1 GCA_025359825.1 Granulicella sp. | reverse complement strand
AGGAAGCAGCAAGAGCAATCGAGGAGGCTATTTCAGTGACTCCGGAAGAACCGGAACCAGTCGAAGTAATCGCCGTCGTTCCTACCCCCGCCGAATCTCCGACCCCCGCCGCCGAATCTCCGGCGCGTCCCGTATCCCGCTGGACCGCCTGGTCCAACTACTGGTCCGAGGCCTCCGATACCTTCTGGGGGCTAATGGAGGATCTGTGGGGTTGGCTCTCCTCCAGCGCAGCAACCCTCTGGAGGGGGCTCTCCTCCGGAGCCGCCCTTCTGGGTCGCCTCGGCGCCGCCCTCCTGGCCCTCCTCTGGCGGGGGCTGAAGGCCTATGCAGCCCTCTGGTGGCGTCTCTGGCAGACCCTCTATGCCCTGGCCCAGTGGCTCTGGGGACTACCCTCCGCAGTTGTGTCCACCCTGGCGCACCTTTGGCGCTGGCGCTGGCTCTATCTACCCCTGGCGCTGGCAGGGGGGCTGCTCTTTAAATGGGTGTGGGATGACCCCCAGCAGCGCCTTCTGGGGCCGCTGGGGCGGGGCTGGCAGCGGCTGCTGAATGGCCTGGACCGTCCTCCGGTGGTCCCCACCACCCCCCAACCGTCGAACCCCTCCAATACTCCTACCTCCCGCCTACGGGTCGAAACCCTACGGGGACTACTCTATTGGTATTCCAAAAACGGCGCCTGACACCCTTAGAAACATGATCCTTCGATACTTCTCCAGCATGGGGAAGCATCCACAGGGTCGTCCTTGGGGTCGAAAACTGGGGGCGGGACTGCTGCTATCCCGTCTCCAGCCCTCTCCGCCAACACCAGTGGAGCTGAGGGTGGCTTCCGCCCGCCGCTGGGTGGAGGAGTGGGATTCCTCGATGGTACTGAATAAAAAGGAGCTGGAGCTGGGGGTAATCCAGCGCTACTCCTGGCCGAGGGAGTCCAAAACCCAGCATGCCACCTGGGAGGACTACCCCTCCCTCGGTATCCCTTGCTATCCGGAGGAACAGGTTTGGGCGGACATGGTGGCCTGAAATCTGGTGGCACTGCGGGCCCCCCCCCGGGGGGCTGGGGTTGAGGTAGTGGAGATCACCCTCCTCCCCAACCCACCCCTTCAGCCCCTTCGGGTTCCGCTGGAGACCTTTGGGGAATACGGGGACTGGGTGGACTATCTGGCCGCCCACCCCAGCCTTCCCCTGGCCCTAGTGGTGGCCACCACGGTGGCCCTGCTGGAGCGCTGGGGTGGGGACCGTCACCCGGTCGTCGATAGAACCCGCCTGCGCGGGGAGGAGGGTCTTGCCATCTACCACCGAGCCTTCTCTCACTATGCCCTCCACCGCACTGCTGCAGTGGAGGCCACCGCGGAGGGTGTGCTGGCCTCGGCCACCCTGAGCGCCCTACGGTCGGGGGCCTTTCGGGCCTGCCCCTTCTACCCCTCCCCCACTTCCGAGGTACTGGTTTCCCACCCCTCTCTGCGGCGGGCAGAGGCCCTGTCCCTGGTGGAGGCCCACGAAGGCAGAGCTATTAGGGCTTCCCTGAAGGACTGGCGGAGGGCCAGCCATTGGACCCGGGAATGGGCCCAGTGGCTGCACCGCTGCTGGAAGGGGAAGGCCAATCCCCTGCTGAACCCCAAATCTCCCTCCTACGTGCCCATCCTGAAGGCCACTCCCGATGCTCTGGAGGATTCCCTCCGGCAGCGGCTGAAGGAGCTGACGCTGGAGGAGGGGTGATCCCTGAATCTAGGGGTGGGGGAGGAGGAGTGGGCGGTTCTGAAGGCCAAACGGTACGAGCTGGAGCGTCAGCAATCACTGCTGGCCTGGGCCAAAAACTCCATCACACCACGTGTCTCCGGTGGAGAGCTGCTGCTGAGTAACGTAAGGCCTGTCCCTAGAGGGGGGTCTTCTCGACCCCCCGCAGCGCCCCCCCGTTCCGGGTTCTCCGCAGCCCGCTCCCGCCGAGGCCCGCTGTGGGGCCGGAGGTTCTCCTCCGAACTCTCCTCTTACTCCTGCCCCGGCATTGCCGCCGCCCCCCTACGACTGGGTGGATTCATGTGGACCGTGGTGCTGGCCACCGATGGTTCCTGGCACTGGTACGTGGGGCTGCCCCCCCTCCAGCTGGAGGAACCCTCACCGGACGCTCCCGCCGTCCGGGAGTTTCTGGCCTCACTGGTCCAGCTGGAGGAGGAGAACCACTGCCTCTACACCCCCCCCACCACCCCCCCC
>JANYER010000349.1 GCA_025359825.1 Granulicella sp. | reverse complement strand
GTTTGAGCGGTCACGTGAAGCAACGTATTCGCTGGGCACGCGGCATGATTCAGATCATGCGCACGGATAATCCTCTGTTTGCGAAGGGCCTGAAGTTTGCGCAGCGTATCTGTTACTTCAACGCGATGTCGCACTTTCTGTACGCCTTCCCGCGACTCATCTTCCTAACGGCTCCGCTGATCTATTTGATCCTGGGACATACGAACGTCCCCGGTTACTGGGCTGCGATTCTGGCGTATGCGCTGCCTCACCTTATCCTTTCGAACATTACGAACTCGCGCATCCAAGGCCAGCATCGTCACAGCTTCTGGAACGAGATCTATGAGACGGTGCTGGCGCCTTATATTTTGCTGCCGACCATGCTTGCGATTGTGAGCCCGAAGCTGGGCAGCTTCGACGTGACGGCGAAGGGTGGTGTGGTGAACCGGCGGTTCTTCGACAGCCGCATTGCGCAGCCGTTTCTGCTGATGATCGGCATGAACCTTGTTGGGTTGTTTATGGGGGCGGTGCGCTTCTTCTATATCCCGATCTGGCCGCTGAACCTTTGGTACGACGGCACGCATCCGGGAACGATTATCGCGAACCTGCTCTGGGTCTGCTTCAACATGGTGATCCTGGGCGTGTGCGTGGCAGTTGCGTGGGAGAACCAGCAGCGCCGCCAGACGGTGCGCGTGACGATGGCAGTGCAGGCGGACATTCAACTGTCGAACGGCAGCATGGTGCAGGGCGTGACGGCCGATATGTCGAGCGGCGGCGCAATGATCAATGTAGACCATACCTTTACGTGTACTCCGGGTGAGTCGGTGCGGATTACGTTCCCGGTACTGGACGGCGATGCGACGCTGCCGGCGACGGTGATCGGAGTGCGGGACAACGTGTTGCGCGCGCAATTTGATCCGCTGACGCTGCAGGAGGAGGAGGCACTGACGATGGTGCTGTACTCGCGTGCGGATAGCTGGCTGGGCTGGGGTGAGTCGCGTGAAGCGGACCGTCCGTTGCGGAGCCTGGCACTGATTTTCCAACTGTCGTATCACGGGCTGTCCCAGACCGTGCGAGGTTTGATGAAGACGAAGAAGGTTGCGCCCCCCAAGGGCAAGTTGGCTACGAGTGTTGTTCCGCTGCTGGTGTTGGCGGCTGTGTTGATGGGTTCCTGGACTGCGAGCGCTCAGTTACGGCCAATGAGCAGCACGCAGCTTATGCCCCAGTTGATGTCTCCTGGAGTAGTGGGGCCTGCAGTGCCTGAGACTCTGGCGCGTCCTGTGGCTCCGGGGACCTTCGATAATGTGTTTACGCTGGCGGATGTCGGTGAGCCGGACACGATTGTGCTGCGTGGCGTGGACGCGTACCACTCGGTGTATTTCTCGATTCCGCAGACGCAGGTGGTGAAGACGGCGACGATGAAGTTGCGGTACCACTTCTCGCCGGGGCTGATTCCTGCGTTGAGCCATTTGAAGGTGAGTTTAAACGGGACGCTGGTGGCGACACTGGCGGTGACGACTCCTGCGACGCCGCAGGGGCAGCGCTCGGATGCAACGGCTGCAAAGGGCGACCAGCAGACGATGGTCATTACGCGCAGCGAAAACAACTCTTTGCTGGAGGCGAACATTGTGCTGCCGGCCGAGATGCTGGTGCACAAGAATGAGCTGACGTTCGAGTTTGTAGGGCATTACACGATGCAGTGCGAAGATCCCTCGAACTCGGCGTTGTGGAGCCACGTCGATACGAGCACAACAATGGAACTGGCGGGCTCGCTGCTGCCGTTGCAGAACGACTTGAAGCTGTTGCCACTGCCGTTCTACGACGATGCGGTGAACCTGCATCCGGTGGTGCCGATTGTGTTTCTGGGCCAGCCTTCGCCCAAGGCGTTGCAGGCGGCGGGCATTGTGACCTCGTGGTTCGGGATCATGACGGACTCGCGGCCGGTGCGGTTCCCGGTGTCGATTGGAACGATCCCGATGGGCAATGTCATTGTGATTAGTGAGAATGCGGCGCAGTTGCCGGCTTCGTTGAAGATCAGCGTGAGCTCTGGGCCGACGATTGCAATGCGAACGAACCCGAACGATCCGTACTCGAAAGTTTTGGTGTTGACCGGTGATACGCCGGAAGACCTGTTGATCGCGGCCTCTGCGCTGACGCTGCAGCGGGACATGCTGCAGAGCGACCAGGTGCGAATTCCTTCACTGAAGATGCCGGCGGAGCGTCAGCCGGATGATGCACCGCGTTGGATGAGCACGGAGCGCGTGACACCGTTGGGCGATATCGCGCAGTTCAACCAACTGGAGAGCGATGGCGGAACTCCGGTGCGGGTGTACATGCGGCTGCCGCCTGACCTCTGCAAAGTATGTGGGCAGCAGAACCTGAGCTTTCACATGAACTATCGGTATAACGGGATTCCGTTGTCGAACGACAGCACGTTGCAGGTCTACATGAATGACGGCTACGTAAGCTCCACGCCGATGCCGCATACGGACAAGGCGAGCGCGCAACTGGAGACAATCGTTCCGGTACCGCGCGTGAACATGCGGCCGTTCTCGAACTCACTGCAGATGCAGTTCATCTTCCTGATGCGGAAGGTGGGTGCGTGCCAGGATACGGCACCGTACAACATGAAGGGGGCAATCCTTAAAGACTCCTATCTGGACATCCGCGATATTCCGCATCTTGCGGCGCTGCCAGACCTGGAGATCTTCTCGAATGCGGGCTATCCGTTTACGCGGAAGGCTGACCTTTCGGACACGGCTGTGGTATTGCCAGATAACGCGAGTGCGGAGGAGATTGAAGTCTTCCTGACGATGATGGGACACTTTGGCGCACAGACCGGCTACCCGGTGCTGAACGTTGGCGTGACCAATGCGGACGGGATGAAGACGGACGGACGCAAGGACTACCTGGTGCTTGGTACGGTGGAAGATCAACCGGCGCTCTCCAAGTTGAGCGCGTCGCTGCCGGTGATTGTGGATGGCAGCGGCCTGCACATCCAGGACACGCAAGGCTTCTTCGCCGGGTTACAACATGCCTGGTGGAAGGTTCGCAGCTCGGACCATATTCAGTCCGGCCAGTTGGAGACGGCGGGCGGATTGCCGGATGCTCTGATTGAGGGCATCGAGTGGCCGGCGCGTTCGAACCGCTCGGTAGTGATCGTCGCGCTACGGGACAAGACAGTAGTACCGAACTTCCTCTCGGTGTTCCTGAAGAACTCGCAATCGTCGGACATCTCGCAGTCGGTGAGTGTGCTGCATGGGGCGCGGTTTGTCTCGTACCGCATCGGCAACGACGCGTACAAGGTTGGGTCGCTGTCGTATATCACTCAGGCGAACATGCTGTTGTCGGAGTATCCGTGGATGATCGTGTTTTCGACGCTGATTCTTTGCTTCCTGATGGCCATCCTGATCCGTGCGATGCTGCGCCGTCGTGCACGGGCTCGTCTGCAGGGAAATGACTAACCGGCCATGCAGACAGCCTCGATCCATCAGCACTTGAGAGCCTTGAACCGGCTCCGCAGGCAGGGTCTACTGCGGAGTGCGGTGGTGCTGACGGTGATGTTAGCGGCTTGCCTGCAAGGTGGTTGCAAGACGGAGCAGCGTTGGCCTTTGTGGGACAGCTATACCCGTAATGCGTACGATCCGCAGGGCCGAATCGTCGACCACAGTGCTGGTGACCGGACGACCAGCGAGGGGCAGGCGTATGGGATGTTCTTTGCGCTGGTGGCGAATGACCGGGTAAAGTTTGAAAAACTGGTGACCTGGACGCAGGACAATCTGGCAGGTGGTGACCTAACTTTGACGTTGCCGGCATGGAGCTGGGGTAAGGCGCCGGATGGTTCGTGGAAGACTTTGGATCGGAATCCGTCTTCGGACGCCGACCTGTGGATGGCGTATGCGCTGCTGGAGGCGGGGCGGCTTTGGCATGACCCGCGCTACGAGAAGCTGGGAACGCTGATGGCAGGGCGGGTTGCGCAGCAGGAGGTGACCCTGGTTTCCGGCGTTGGGACGACGCTGCTGCCGGCGCCGGAGGGCTTCCATCCGAATGCAGGGAGCTGGATCCTGAATCCGAGCTATCTGCCGCCTTCGTTGTTGAGTTATTTTGCTACGACATTTCCACAGGGGCCGTGGGGAGCGATGCTGGGGTCATTGCCGGTGCTACTAACGCGGGGAGCCGTAAACGGGTTTGCAATGGACTGGCTGATGGCGGGCGGTGGTTTGAGCCCGACACCGGCTCCGGGTGATGGCTCGCAGCGTACGGACGCGGGCGCGACTCGGAGTTCGGCAGCAGGCAGTTATGACGCAATTCGGGTGTATCTGTGGCTGGGGATCGCCGATCCGCAGACGCCGGGGGTGCAAGAGTCTTTGGCTGGGGTGGCCGGGATGGCCTCGTATCTGAAGAAGCATCCGGTACCGCCGCGACGGGTGGACGAGCAGGGAAGTGTGACGGAGGCGGATGGGTCTATTGGTTTTTCGGCTGCCGTAGTACCCTACCTTCACGCTAACAATATGAAAGCTGAATCCAAGGTGCAGACCGACCGGATGATAGCGATGAAGGATCCGGTCAGTGGCTTGTATGGCAAGGATTCGTTGTATTACGACCAGAACCTGGCGATGTTTGCGAGTGGATGGACGGAAGAGCGGTATGGTTTCGATCGGCAAGGACGTTTGAAGGTGAAGTGGCGGTAGTGGGGAGTGGAAGGGTCCCAGGGGTCGTATCTGACAGAATCGATAGGTACAACTTGTCGGGCAGAACAGGCTGTATCCACGAAAAAAACGGTACAAATCCGCAAAAAAGCGGTAAGCTTCGGAGAGGGGTCTGGGGTAACGAGTATGATTCCTCAGTCGACCTTATGTAACAACTTTTTTACTTTGCTTTTACCTTGACGAACCTATGAAGAATGTCTGGTCAATCCGGCCCGTAGCATCCGCTATCTTGATGAGCGCACTGCTGTTTGCACCCGTATCTGAGCCTTTGTTCGCACAGGCCGGGGCGCAGACTGCCACCCAGTCTTTGTTGGACAAAGCGCATGCGCTGGAGGTGCGGGGCCGTATGGATATGGCGGCCCAGACCTGGCAGCAGGTTTTGCTCTCGGATCCGCAGAATACGACGGCGCTGGCAGGGCTGGCGCGCTCGGCCAAGCTGAGTGGGAACGCGACGCTGGCGGGGACGTATCTAGACCGTCTGCGGGCGATCAACCCGAATGACCCGAATATTGCCCGTGTGGAGAATATGGGTTCGCAGCAGAACCAGTCCGCGCAACTGACGCAGGCGGGCAAGTTGGCGCAGTCCGGCCAGTACGCGCAGGCGATGGCGATCTACCGGCAGGTGTTCGGAACGACGCCTCCGGCCGGAGACTGGGCGCTGGCCTACTACGAGACGGAGTCGGCTCTCGAGGAGAGTCGCCCTCATGCGATTGCTGGTCTGCGGGCGCTGGTGGAGAAGTACCCCACGGACTCTCGCTACCAGGTGGTGCTGGGACGGATTTTGACCTACAACCCAAAGACTCGAGATGAGGGTCGCAGGTTCCTCGCGGCCCATCCGAATGATCCGAAGGCGATGGCTGACCTGCGGCAGGCCTTGGTGTGGGACTCGGCGAACCCTGCGAGTGCGTCTGAAATTCGTGCTTACTTGGCGAAGCATCCGGACGAGCAGTTGGCGACGGCGCTGCGTAACCAGCCGAAGGTTGCACCTCGCTCAACCGCAGTTGCGCAGAGCCCGGAGGAGATTGCAGCCGAGGCCCAAAACCGTGCTCGCAGCCAGGAGGAGCAGGCAGCCTATAACGCTCTGAACGCCAAGCGGCTGGACGACGCGGAGATGCGCTTCAAGGCGATCCTGGCGAAGGAGCCGCAGAACTCGCGAGCACTGGCCGGGCTGGGCTATGTGCGGATGCAGCAGTCGAACTTCGGCGGCGCGATCAGCTTCCTGGAGCAGGCCAAGCAGAACGGCGGACGGGACCCCGGCATCGATACGGCGCTGGAGACGGCGAAGTTCTACTCGACCATGGCGGACGCTTCGACCGCCCTGAATCAGAACGATTTGACTACCGCGGAGCAGCAGTTTCAAGCGGCTCTGGGAATGCGACCGACTAGCTCCGAGGCCCTGGAAGGGCTGGGCGGAACGCTGTTGAAGGCGCAGCAGTCCGAGGCAGCGATCCAGGTGTTCGACCAGTATGTGAAGCTGAAGCCTGCGTCGCCCGCAGCGTGGCGCGGCCTGTTTATGGCGTACTACGGGGCAGGGAATGCACCGCAGGCGTTGGTGGTGGAGAAGCGAATTCCGGCTGGGGTACGGTCGCAGTTGATGCGTGATCCTGAGTTTCTGCGATCGCTGGCTTCAGCCTACTCGGCTGTAGGGCGGGATGCGGATGCGCAGCGAGTGTTGAAGAGCGCACTTGACCTGCCGTTCCCGACCGGAGCCAAAGGGCTGAAGGTAGAGACGCAGTTGCAATACGCGAGCCTTCTGCAAGCGGCGAACCGGCTGGACCAGGCGGGCGCCCTGTTTCGGCAGGTGCTGGCCTCCGACGTTTCAAATACCCCTGCCTGGCAGGGGTTGGTTCGCGTTCAGCACGCGATGAAGCAGGACCCGCAGGCGTTGCAGACGCTGTCGAGCATGCCACCGACGAACTATGAGATTGCGATGCGCGACCCCGGTTTCCAGACGACCGTGGCTTCGATCTACCAGAGCCAGAACCGTCTGGATGCTGCACAAGACATTTTGGAACGGTCGGTAAACCAGCAGATTGCAGCGAACCAGAAGCCGGCGACGCCCCTGCTGCTGCAACTGGCAGGGATCTACCTAACGCGCAACAATGCGGAGAAGGCATTCCCAATCTACCGCGCCGTGCTGACGGAGAATCCTGATCGTCCGGATGCGTGGAAGGGCTTGCTGACGGTATTGCACGGCTCGGGTCGCGACCAAGAGGCCTTGGCACAGGTCCAGCAGATTCCAGTGCCGGTGCGCAACCAGTTGGAGAACGATGTGGAGTACCTGCAGACGGTGGGCGCGGTGTACAACTCGCTTGGCCAGCCGCAGCAGGCGATGATCTTTATGAACCGCGTGCAGCAGCACTATGCACTGCAGCACAGCGCAGCTCCGGCTGATGTGGATGTGCAGGATGCGTGGTTGCTTTTCAATGGCGGCAACGACTCCGGCTTGTATCGCCAGTTAATGCTGCTGGGCGGGCGGCCTGATCTGAACGATGAACAGCGCCGGACAGTGCAGACGATCTGGACGAACTGGGCGGTACGTCGTGCGAACCAGGCGGCAGCGAATGGCAATGCGCAGCGGTCGCTGGCGATCCTGAATGCGGCGGCGAAGTCGTTCCCGGACAACCCGGGTGTGTTGCGGGCGCTGGCTTCGGGCTATGCGCGGGCAGGATTGCCGAAGCAGTCAGTGGCGATCTTCAAGGCGCAGGATATGACTGCGGCATCGGCCTCGGACTATAAGGCCTCCGTAGGTGCAGCACTGGCGGCGGGTGACAACAAGATTGCTGAGACATGGCTGCGGTACGGGTTGGATGCGTATCCGCGGGATGCAGAGATGTTGAACCTGGCGGCGAAGTTTGAGCAGTCGCGGGGCGATAGCGGACGGGCGGCGGAGTACTTCCGCGCTTCGCTGGCAGCACTGCCGCCGAACGACCCGGGTGCCGAACTGGCGAATGAGCTGAGCCAGCCTCTGCCGGTGATGCGACTTCCGAAGGCAGTGGATGCTCAAGACCTGGCGACGCTGTTACGGTCAGCCGACCCGGAAGCTGGAAACGGCGGAGCAAATACCCAGAGCGCACAGCCATCTCAGCCGTACCTTCCGAGCTATGGGAATGTGAACGGACAGGCTCCGGTCCAGATTACGGGCAAGAACTACACTGGCCGGTCGAGCGTGGTGCCACCGTATATGGGTAACCTGAACGGACGCATCGTGCAGAGTGCGAATGTACGGCCCAATGAGGGGCCGCCACTGCTTTCCGGTAGCTCGGGAACCCCACCGGGTGGACGAGCTTCTACCAGCCAAATTGCCGAAAACAGGTTCTCTTCCTCGCCCGCCACGCCGCCGGGCGATTCGTCGTATCTGGCACAGCTGCGCGCACAGGCAAGTCCGCAGAGCCAGGGGACGGTGCAACAGGCTGGAAATTCACAGGGGATGACGGTGATTCCGCAGCAGGATATCTACGGGCCGTATGTTCCGTATGTCCCTGCGACCTCGGGGTATACGGCTACTGCAGTGCCGGTGCAATTGGGTGATGCGAGCCCGAAGATTGGGCCTGCGCAGCGGGATGTGACGGATGTTTTGCCGACGGCGCGGTATGTTCCGAACGCACGAACGGCACGGGGCAAGACGGCTACTCCGCTGACTGGGCAGAGCAATCCGCCGCAGGAAGATTACAACGGCGCGGCGACGCAGAACACACAGTACAGCCAGACGCCGAACGGTGGGGACAGCTACGGGCAGCAGTATCCGCAGCCAGGAGTTTCGCGGACTACCCCTTCCGCTTCGCGGCGGACGACTCCGACTCCGCGGGCTGAGGCAGCACCAGCACCGTTGCCGCGGATGTCCTATCCGCCGGTGAGTACAACGACGCTGGGCTCAAGCAGCTATCCGGATCTTGGGCCAGCGGTCCCGACGGGTGTTCCGCCGACCGACGCCGAGTTGATTGCCAAGAACCTGCCGCCGCTGCGGGGTGGATATGATCCGCGCGCGCTGGGTGCTCTTGGGCCTCCGCTATCGCAGCGTGCGCAGACGGAGCTGGAGCTTGCGGCACTGGAGTCTTCGTACTCGGGCTGGATTGGTGGGATTGGCTTTGGCCGATATCGCAGCGGTACGGCAGGACTTGACCGGCTGACCGACCTGGAGGCGCCGTTTGAGTCTTCCGTGGTGTTGGGCAAGACCCTGCGACTGACAGTAGTTCCGCGTCCGGTATTCTTGAGCGCAGGTACGGTCGATACGACTGCATTCCAGAATTCAACCGGGGCTATCCCGTTCCTGGGGACTTTGCGCGGTGATGCCCTAACGGCTCCAAGCCAGCAGTTTGCAAGCGGTATCGGTGGCGAGTTTCAGATGACGACGAAGAACTTCGGTGCCGCCGTGGGCTATACGCCGTATGGGTTCCTGGTGAACAACATTACGGGGCGTTTCCAGTGGCGTCCGTTTGGCGGGCATCTGACGTTCTTTGGGGACCGGGATTCGGTGCGGGACACGCAGCTCTCGTATGCGGGTATCCGCGATCCGGGGACGACCTCGGCGATCTATGAAGGCAACATCTGGGGCGGTGTGATTGCTACTGGAGGCGGCGCACGGATCGAGGCGGGCAACGAGAAGGCGGGGCTATTCGTGTCAGGCGGGGGCTCGGTGCTGGAGGGCTACCATGTGCTCGAGAACCGCAAGTATGAAGGCACGATGGGCGCGTATTTCCGGGTGAAGAGCTTCCCAGGGTACGGCAGTCTGAATGTGGGTGCGAGCTTTTTTGGGATGCACTACGACCATAACGAACGCGGGATGACGTATGGGCAGGGTGGTTACTTCAGCCCGAACGTATACTTCCTGGCGTCGGTGCCGGTGACGTTCAACGGGTACTACAAGCGGGACTTGCACTACACGATCAATGGGAGTGCCGGGCTGCAGACGTTCCAGGAGGCGAAGGCACCGTACTATCCTTTGGATCTGTTCCTGCAGACAGGCTCGTCGAACCCGTTCTATGGGTTGAACAGCAATACCGGGTTGAACTATTTGATCAATGCGCAGGCCTCGTACCGGATTGTGGACCATTGGTATGTTGGCGGGTTTATTACCGGGAATAACACCAACAACTACAACACGGTTTCGGGCGGTTTCTCGGTGCGGTATCTGTTCAAGACGCAGCCGCAGACAGAAGGCGGAGCGACTGGTTTGTTCCCCTCGACGGGCTTCCGTCCGTTGCGGATTCCGTAGTGGGCCATCCCCTTAGCGTTACCTTTCTTTTTGCTTGCTCTGTCGTTGTCTTCATCGTATAAATCCAGCACGTGCATAACTTACGCCTAAGTTCCTTAGAGGTTCTCCGGTGCTGTTTTTCTGGAAGGGGCCCATGGTTCTCCGTAGAGTCGTTGCTGGACCGCCTGGCGTAAATTTTCTGAGTTCTCTGATGATGCTGGCCTGCGTGGCCTTCATCGTTCCAACTGCGTCTGCCGCTAAGAAAGACAGCGTTCCAGACTGGGTGCGGAGTGCTGCTGCGCAGACGGTGCCAACCTATTCTTCTGAGACGAATGCTGTTGTGTTGCTGCATGAGACTAACTACACGGTTTCGGCGGATGGACAGGCGGTGGAGCATGTTCGGCGGGTGGTGAAGATCCTGCGGCCAGCGGGACGAGACGAGGGGATCGTCTATGTCCACTTCGATAAAGACACAAAGATTTTGTCGCTGCATGTCTGGAGCATCGGTCCCGATGGTCATGAGTACGAGGTCAAGGACCATGAGATGGTGGAGATCGGCTCCGCCGGTCAGGGCAATTTGTATGACGACAACAAGTACAAGGCAGTGCGGGCACCGGGCCGCGACCCTGGCGGGGTGATTGCTTATGAATACGAGCAGCATGCACGACCTTATTTGAAAGAGAAGACCTGGTTCTTTCAGGAAGACATTCCGCGCTTGAAGCAGAGCTTTACGCTGGAGTTGCCGGCGGGCTTTGCCTACAGTACGTCGTGGGCGCACCATGATACGGCGAAGGCGACAGACCTGGAGCACCAACACTGGCTATGGGAGATGAAGGACACACCGGCGATCGATCTGCAGCATGTGCTGATGAAGCCGTCTGCGCCGGCACTGATGGGACGGATGACGATCCACTATGGAGTGGCTGGAACTCCTGAAGCATCCAAGGGGGACTGGAAGGGGATTGGCGAGTGGTATCGCACCCTGTCGCAGGATCGGCTGATTACGACTCCCGAGATTACGGCGAAGGCCAATGAGCTGACGCTTGGGAAAGCTGATTTCTATGACAAGTCCGAGGCGATAGCGGAATTTGTGCAGAAGCAGGTGCGCTACTTCGTGATTGAGATGGGGATTGGCGGATACCAGCCGCACTTTGCCGGGGACATCTTCCACAACCGTTATGGCGACTGCAAGGACAAGGCGACGCTGCTATCGGCGATGCTGTCCAGTGTAGGCGTTCACTCTGCGTTGATGATGGTGGACCACCGACGTGGCGTAATCGACCCCGATGCGCCCTCTATCGTGGGCGACCATATGATCGCGGCGATTGAGGTGCCGAAGGGGTATGAGTCTCCGCTGTTGCGGAGCGTGATTACGGCGAAGACCGGGAAGCGGTATTTGATTTTTGACCCGACGTGGGAGAAGACGGCCTTCGGACAGCTGGAGCATAACCTGCAGGGTGGATACGGGGTACTGATGGAAGGAAGCGACAGCCAGATTGTAGAGCTTCCCATTCTGTCGCCAGAGTTGAATACGATTCACCGGACGGGTAATTTTCACCTGGATGCGGATGGATCGTTGAAGGGCACAGTCACGGAGAAACGGTTTGGCGACCTCTCTGAGGACAACCGCACGCTGTATACGACGGGCGATGCGAAGGAACAGAAAGAGTACATGGACCACGTTCTGGAGCGGGACTTCACTACGTTTCATGTTGCGGACGTGAAGATTGAGAACGCCGACGCTCTGAATAAAGATTTGACGACTACGTACACGCTGGCGGCGGAGCGGTTTGGTAAAAACATGGGGTCGCTGCTGATGGTGCGGCCGCGGGTACTGGGTAGCGAGTATCTGGAGGCAGACCATAAAGCACGGCTGGTGCCAATCAACCTTCGCCAGACGATGCAGGCGAAGGATGAGTACGACATTGAACTTCCAGCGGGATACACGGTGGATGAGGTGCCTGTGCCGGTGAAGCTGGATATGGGATTTGCCTCGTACCAGAGTTCAACGGTCTTCAGAGACAACGTGCTGCACTACACGCGCACCTATACGGTACGAGCGGTCACGTTGCCGCCAGAGAAGTACGGAGACTTGCAAAAACTGGCCGGAGTGATCGCAGCCGATGAACAAAACCACGCAGTGCTGAAGAAACAGTAAGGCCAGATCGATTTTTACTATTTATTCCGATTTCAAACTATTCACGCAGTGCAACATGGAAAGGTTTGTTCTGATGATATTAGCGCAGCGCCGTACTCTTCTACGCAGTGCTGTTTTGCTGGCACTCTCTTCTCTTGGTCCGATGATTGCGCATGCGCAGAAGTGGACGGAGCCGACGCCAGAGGAGTTGAAAATGACCTCGCAGGCAGAAGCTCCGGGCGCTGCTGCGGTCTACCTGTATCGCGAAGAGATTACCGACGACAAGCTGCACATGTTCAGCATCTACATTCGGCTGAAGGTGCTGACGGATAAGGGCAAAGAATACGGCAACGTCGAGCTGCCGTATTACAGCGTTTCGGGTGGTGGCGGCTTTACGATCAATGATATCGCTGGGCGGACAATTCATCCTGACGGTACGGTCATTCCGTTTAGTGGGAAGCCGTACGAAAAGCTCATGGAGAAGACCCAGGAAGTGAAACAGATGGCGAAGGTCTTCAGCTTGCCGGACGTTGAAGTGGGAAGCATCATTGAATATCGGTATACAAAGCGCTACGACGATCACTATTTTATCTCACCGCGCTGGTTCATCCAGACTGGTTTGTTTACGCGCAAGGCCCACTACGTCTGGCGTCCGACGAGCCTGCAACTGACGAGTTCGGATGATCGTGGTCAGTTGACCAGCATGATTGCATGGACGCCGATTCTGCCGAAAGGGGCTGAGGTTAAGCAGACGCGCGCACCAGGTAACGATGGTCAATTGACGCTGGAGGTCAATGTTCAAGACGTGCCTCCCGCGCCGGATGAAGAGTTGATGCCTCCCATCAACAGCCTGACGTACCGTGTACTGTTCTACTATTCGCCGTACCGGTCGAATGAGGACTTCTGGAAGAGTGAAGGGAAGCACTGGTCGAAGGTACATGACAAATTCATTGGGCCGGGCTCGGGTGTGAAGTCGGCGGTACAGCAGCTAACAGCTCCGACCGATACGGAGGAACAGAAGCTGCGAAAGATCTATGCAGCGGTAATGGAACTGGAGAATACCGACTTTACGCATGACCACTCAGCCTCCGAGGAGAAGTCCCAAGGACTGAAGGTCGCCAATAATACGGACGATATCCTGACGCGTAAGCGTGGCAGCGGCGACCAATTGGCAGAACTATTTGTAGCGATGGCACGAGCTGCGGGGATGAAAGCGTACCTGGTAGCAGTGACGGATCGCAACCGGAGGCTGTTCCTGCAAAGCTTCTTCAGCCTGGAACAGCTCGATGACTATGTTGCGACTGTCAACGTGGACGGGAAGGAACAAAACTTTGATCCTGGCTCGCGGTATTGTCCGTATGGATTTATAGCGTGGAAGCACACGCAGTCTGGCGGGCTTCGCCAGGTTGATGGGGGAACGATGCTGATTCAGACTCCTCCGGTTGGGTACACTTCGTCGCGAGTGATGCGAGTTGCCAACCTCACGATGGATGAGCATGGCATGACCACCGGTACAGTGAAGCTAACGTACACGGGGGACCCTGCTTTGCACTGGCGGCAGCTTGCGCTGGGCGGTGACGCGGCATCGCTGGAACGTGGTCTGCGGACGCGGGCGGAACACCTGATGCCGGCCGGCATGGAGATCAAGGTCGACTTGATCGAGAATGTGAAAGAGTACGAGAAGCCCTTAGTTGCGTCGTTTACGGTGAAAGGTGTCATGGGATCTTCGACGGGCAAGCGTATCTTGCTCCCGGGCGACGTCTTCGAAATGAACACTAAGCCGACGTTCAGTCATGATAAACGCGAGATTGCGGTAGCGTTTGACTATGCCTATTTGACCCAGGATGCGGTGCGGATCAACTTCCCGAATACGATGGCTGTGGAGACTTTGCCCGAAGGTAAATCGTTCATGTTCCAAAAATCGATTGCTTACGGGTTGAAGACTGAGACAACTCCGACTTCGGTGACGTTCCGGCGAGAGTTTGCGCTGGGCGAGATCCTGTACATGCCGCCCGAATATCCGGAGTTAAAGAGCTTTTACAACAGGGTCGAAACGAAGGACCAGGAAAACGTAGTGCTGAAGGTGCTGGTACCGGGTAATACTAAGCCTGCTGGTGGGGGCAATTAGGCTGACGTAATTGGGAAGACGAATAAAGGGGTGGGACTTATGTCTCGCCCTTTTTCTATGTGCTATGCCGACACTCAGCATGCTATACCGGCACTCAACGCGGGAGGCGGCAGACTTTCACAACGTCGTCGGTGTAGTCGCAGGCGAAGCTGGTGATGGCGGCTTGGGGAAGGACGATCCAGTCGACGCCGAGAGGCCGTAGCTGGGCGATACGAGTGGCGTCGCTGGCGGTGTTGAGACCAGTCTGGGCGGTTTGTCCAATGGACCACGCGGTGGTGAGACCGGGAGTGATGGAGGCTTCGCCGCCGTCTTTGGAGTAGTCGGCGAGTGCGCTGCGCTCAGCCATGGCGCGAAAGGTCTGGGCGTCTTCGCCGGGTTGGGTGACGTAGTGGGCGTCAAGGGCGAAGAGCGCGTCGACCGGGGTGTGGGTGGCGATCCAGTTGAAGGCGCGCTGCCAGCCGTTTCTGGACTGCTGCCAGGGAAGCTCAAGATGGGCGGAGCGAGGAAAGGTCTGGCGCTCGGCGAGCAGCATAATGGTGGTGAGCAGGATAAAGGTGGCGGCCCAGCGGAGAGGCTTACGTTGGAGAAGCTTCTCGCCAAGCAACGCGCCCAAAGCCAGAATCATGAGGATGTAGACGATCTGGAAGATACGGAGTGGCTGAAGTCGTGCGACCAGGTAAGTGGGTGCTGCGGCTCGTGCGAAGAGCAGAGAAACGAGTATGGCCACGCTGGCTGCGACCGCACCGGTGCGGGCGAGAGCGATGGCTGCGGTACTGGTTGGAGTAGGACGGCGCAGGCTGATCGCGATGAGGATGGCCCAGGGGGCGAGGAGGCCGAACTGCTCGTACCACTCCCAGCGGGTGACGAACCAGTAGGTTCGCGTGAGGGCGACCTGCAGATAGGCAGGGGTCTCGTGCTGTGCGTTGCCATAGACGAGGGCTGCGACGGTTAGGGCGAGAACCGTAAGAGCGGTCGTTCCTCCGACCCGGACACGCTGGTTCTGCGCGAGCAGGCAGGCGAGCAGCAGGACGCAGCCGAGAGCGTAGGCCGCCATCAGAGGATGGACGAGGGCGGCAAAGCCTAGCGGCAGGATGCAGCGTAGCAGGCCGGTTGCGCGGGAGTACTGGGGGTTGGGGGCGAGGAGGTCTAGGACGGCTACCAACGCGAAGAGGGCGCAGGGGGTGGAGATGCTGCGCGCGGAGAAGTAGGGGTCCATCAGCATGAGCGAGGTGCCTGCGATGGGGATGGTGAGCCAGGCGGCGAGCAGTGATACGGCTCCGCAGCAGGCTGGCCGGCTGGCGTAGCAACGGGTGGCGAGCTGCCAGGCGGCGAAGAGTGTGAGCCAGAAGCTGGCGATATAGAGCAGAAGCCAGACGGTCATCAAGGGAAGATGAGAGACACGGACGAGGGTTGCGACGAGTGGCGCGAAGAGGGAGAAGCGAAGGTGCTCGGTGACGAACTCGGACCAGCGAGGATAGAGGGCAGGGTGGAGGAGTCGTTTGACGCCTGCCATGTAGACGCCGCCGTCCTCGGCGTAAGGGTGGTAGCCGTGGATGGCCAGCGCGAGGAGTGTAAGAAGCGTGACCAAGGCTAACCCGAAGCCGAGTTGTGGTGGGCTGTACTGCACTTCGATTGCCCGCGAAGGTGCTTTCAGCGCTACGGTTGTTGCCAAGGCCTGGTCCCCTGCTGTTAATGGTCGCGGACTCAGTGTAGGACAAAGATAGGTTGGTTCGCATGTGCAGGTGTAATTCGTCTTGCTGGGCCCGGATCGTGTTGGGCGCTTACATGTGGTCGTAAGACCCGCAGAAGTTCGAGGGCTGAGCGTTAGAATTAGGTCTGCTAATGCTTTCATCCTGCCTGCTTTTTCCTTTTCTAACCGTCTGACCGTTGCATCGTGAGTCTGCATGAGTTCTGCTTCATCCGTTCCGAATCCGAAGAGCAATCGAAGTCTTATCAAGACGCTGCCCGGGCTTTCGATTAGCGCGTTCTTTCTCTGGTACACGTTTACGGGGATTTCGTTTGCGCAGATGCGGTCGCTGCGGGTGGTGCATCCGGCGTGGCTGGTGGGAGTGCTGGCGTTTACGGTAGGAAGCTACACGCTGCGCTGCGTGCGCTGGACGCGAATGATGCGTTCGACCGGTGCAAAGTTTGGGGTGTGTGCGCGAGTGTTGATGACTTCGCTGGCAGCGAATAATATTCTGCCCCTGCGGATCGGCGACATCATGCGGGTGTTCACCTACGCGGGAGACCTGGGGGCGTCGCCTTCGGTGATTCTGAGTACGGTGATCCTGGAGAAGCTGCTCGATATCTTTGTGTTAGTGCTGCTGTTTGTGCGCTTTATGGGGCCGGGGGTGGCGCCGCACTCGCGCCAGTTGGCGGAGACGTTGCTGGCTATCTCGAGTGTGGGATTGCTGGTGCTGCTGGTGGGCGCAGGTGCGCTTGAGGCGGGGTTGCGCAGGTCGTTCGCGAAGTTGCCACAGAGCGCGAGGCTGTCCAAGGTGGAGGATTGGTTGCTGCTGGCGGTGGGGTGTATTCGGCAGATTGGGGTGATGGGGTCGTTGCTGCTGCTGGTGCAGTCGGTGGTGATCTGGGGCTGCGAGGGGATGATCTTTGTGTCGGCAGCTCGGGCGATTGGGCTGGTGACGGACAGGATCGGGCCGTGGCAGGCGGTGTCGGTGGCGAACCTTTCGTATCTGATTCCAAGCTCTCCGGGGGCCATTGGGACGTTCGAATGGGCGGTGAAGACGTCATTGATGAGCCATGGCGGGCAGCAGGGCCCGGCTGCGCTCTTTGGACTGGCGCTCCATGCGTGGTTGCTGATTTCGGTGACGGGGTCGGGGGGCTTGATCTTCCTGGTGCACCGGGCACGGATCCACAATCACACGCCGTTTTTGCAGGAGATTGATACGCTGCCGGGTGATTTAGTTGACGTGCTGCCGCATGATGTGACGCAACGAGACACTCCTCCTCGCGTAGACTGAAGAGAGTCGTACCTACTCTTTTGAAGCGGTGAATTGCACGCATGTATCGCACAGTCCAGCAGTCTTTGTCGGGCCGAATTCAGGCCATCCTTCTTGCAAAATATGATGTGACGTTGTCCCAACTTGCTGTCGAACAGCCACCGAACATCTCGTTGGGCGAACTGGCTTTGCCAGTGGCGTTTGAGCTGGCGAAACGGCTGCGGAAGGCGCCCCGGGTGATTGCGACAGAGCTGGCGGCAGAGTTGACGGCAGAGATTGCAGCCGGACAACCGGAGTTGAAGGGAATTGCGAGTGTAGAGGTGGCGGGGGCCGGGTATCTGAACATCCGGCTGGACCGCACGGCGGCGGTACGGCAGAGTGCGCTGGATGTTCACGCAGATATTGGTGGGCCGGGGTTCCGGCTGATCGAGCATACGAGCATCAATCCGAACAAGGCGGCGCACATCGGGCATCTGCGCAATGCGATCCTTGGGGACACGTTTCAGCGGCTGCTACGCAAGGATAGTTACAAAAGTGGGTACGAGGTGGGGGTCCAGAACTACATCGATAACACCGGGGTGCAGGTGGCGGATGTGGTGGTGGGGCTGGTGCATCTCGAGGGTAAGACTGTCGATAGTACGCGTGAGCTGCTGACGGAGTTGATGGAGACGAACACGCGTATCGACTACTACTGCTGGGATCTGTATGCGCGGGTGTCGCAGTGGTACACGGCGACGACCGATGCGACGGAGTTGGCGGCGCGGAAGCAGCTTCGGCTGGATACGCTCCATGCTTTGGAAGCAGGGGGCAACGCCACGGCGGAGATCGCGGACATGATCTCGACGGCGGTGCTGCGGCGTCATTTGGAGACGATGGAGCGGCTGGAAATTGAGTATGACTTTCTGCCTCGGGAGAGCGAGATTCTATCGCTGCACTTCTGGGATGCGGCACGGACGCTGATGATGGAGCGGGGGGTGCTGTACCTCGAGACGGCCGGCAAGAATAAGGGCTGTTACGTCATGCGACGGGCGGGTGCTGAGGCGCAGATAGAGGGAAGTGATGCTCCGGATGAAGATGCCAAAGTGATCGTGCGATCGAATGGGACGGTGACGTATGTGGGCAAGGACATTGCGTACCATCTGTGGAAGTTTGGGTTGCTCCCGGGGAAGGACTTTGGGTATGAGCGGTTCCACGAGTATGCGACGCATATGTGCTGGATCTCGACGGCTGGTCCGGTGACCGAGACGCAGCCGCCTACGTTTGGAAAAGCGGATGCGATCTACAACGTGATCGATTCGCGACAGAACGATCCGCAGACGCAGGTGGTGCAGGCGCTACGGGGGATGGGGTTTACGGAGGCAGCGGACCGGTATACGCACTTCAGCTACGAGATGGTGGCGTTGACGCCGCGCTGTGCGATGGACCTGGGCTACACGGTGAGCGAGGAGGACCAGAAGAAGTCCTACCTGGAGGTGAGTGGGCGCAAGGGCTTTGGGGTGAAGGCGGATGACCTGCTGGACCAGTTGATTGCGGCGGCGAAGGCGGAGGTGGATACGCGGCATCCGGAGGTGGTGGAGACGGAGCGGCTCGCGATTGCTACGCAGATTGCGGTGGGGGCGTTGCGGTACTTTATGCTACGGTTCACGCGCAATACGGTGATTGCATTCGACTTCAAGGATGCGCTGAGCTTTGAGGGGGAGACGGGGCCTTACGTACAGTATGCGATTGTGCGGGCGGCGAATATCTTCCGCAAGGCGGGGACTACGGCGGAGGAGTCGCTGGCGGCGATGGCTTTGCTGGAGTTGGGCGATGCCCTTGAAGGAGATGCTGGAGCGAGTCTTTGGGAGACGTGGCTGCTGGCTTCGAAGCTTTCGGCGGTGATTGAGCAGTGTATTGCTACTGCGGAGCCGGCCTATCTGGCGAAGTACGCGTTCCAGTTGGCGCAGCAGTTCAATAACTTTTACCACCGTCACCATGTGCTGAACGAGACGGACCCGGCTCGTAAGACTCTGCTGCTGGCGACGGCGGCGGTGGCGCAGCGGGAGATGGTGCGGGCGCTGGGGTATCTGGGGATTGAAGCTCCGCCTGTAATGTAGGGCTACGTCGGTACCCCCTCCCCTCCCCCTATATTGCGCAAAGTCTTCGAAACATGTGCTTTAGGTCTGGACTTCAGGTTTGAGCGAAGTGAAGACATTGGAGAGGCAGCACAGTCGTTGGCGCCCGGCGGGGTGTTCTAGAAGCATATTTGTCAAGGGTGGCGCAGGCCCCGAAGGGGTGTGCTGACAAACCGGATGCTGGGTGAAGCCTTCCCTCAGTGGCTAAAGCCACGTTGTAAGGATGACACTTGCGGCGTGGCTGAAGCCGCGCCCTTTCAAAGCAGGTGCTTTCAGCTCTTTCAGCTCTTCCAGGCGAGCGAATTCAGGTCTTTCAAAGTAAGTGCTTTTAGTAGCTGCGGACCCATTCCGTGATGGAGCGGACGGCGATCCCGGTAGGGCCGTTGGCGAGCCAGTGCTTGCTCTCGTCGTTCCAAGCGCATCCGGCGATGTCTAGGTGGATCCAGGGGGTTTCGCCGACGAATTCTTTAAGGAACATGGCGGCGGTGATGGCTCCGCCGTAACGGTTCTTGCCGGTGTTCATGATGTCGGCGATCTGGCTCTTGATCTGGTCGCGGTAATCGTCGGTGCAGGGGAGTCGCCAGAACTGTTCGCCGGAGACGCGCAGGCCGGCCTGGAAGCTTTCAACCGTCGCTTCGTCGTTGGAGAAGAGGCCTACGTTGAGAGTGCCGAGGGCGATGACGCAGGCCCCGGTGAGGGTGGCGGCGTCGATGAGGTGGGTGCAGCCGAGAGTTTTGGCGTAGTGGAGACCGTCGGCGAGGACGAGGCGTCCTTCGGCGTCGGTATTGATGATTTCGATTGTTTTGCCGGACATGGCGGTGACGACGTCCCCGGGTTTGAAGGCCTTGCCGTCGGGCATGTTCTCTGCCGAGCAGACGATACCGATGACTTTGACGGCGGGTTTGAGCTGGGCGATGGCACGCATGGCGCCGATCATGGCTCCAGCGCCGGCCATGTCGTACTTCATCTTCTCCATGCCCTCGGAGGGCTTGATGGAGATGCCGCCCGTGTCGAAGGTGATGCCTTTGCCGACCAGGCCGAGGACGGGACCACCTGCAGGCGAGCCCGCGGGCTCGTAGGTCATGACGATGAGGGCGGGCGGCTCTGCTGAGCCTTGGGAGACGGCCCAGAAGGCTCCCATTCCGAGCTCATGCAGCTTGGCAGTGGAGTGGACTTCGCAGCGCAGGCCGACCTCCGCGCACATGGCGGCGGCGCGTTGGCCGAGGACGGTGGGGGTGAGGACGTTGCCGGGCTCGTTGACCAGAGAGCGGGTAAAGTTCTGCGCGGCGGCGAGAATGAGACCTTCCTCGAAGCCGGACTGGATCTCGGCGCGGGTCATCTTGTCGGACTCGCTGGCCAAGACGGTGAGGGCTTGGACGGAGAGGTCTTTGCGGTCGCTGCGGTAGGTGTCGTAGTCGACCTCGGCGAGCTCTGCGCCTTCAACGAGGGCGCGGGACATGAGCAGACAGGGAAGGCTCTCGAGGTGTTCGTCGGAGAGGGCGTGGTCTTCGGGCAGGGCGATGGCGAGCTCACGGAGGCCGCGGGGTTTGAGGGCGCGGATGGCGGTGCCAGCCCCTTTGCGGATTTCGTTGACCGAGAGGGTCTTGACCTTGCCGACGCCGACGATGAGGAGCCGCTCCGCCTTGAGACCACTGGGGGCGTGGAGGAGGAGGGTTTCGCCGAGGGTGGCTTTGAACTCACCCGCGCCGAGTACCCTGGCGGCGGCGTTGGAGATGGCGTCGGAGGTGGTCATGAGGGCGACCAGCGGTTCGGCATCCTTGCCGGTGGCGATGTCTACGGCGAATGCGGCGAGCAGAGGTGTGGTGAAGGTGGCGGGGTCTTGAAAGAGCAGTCGCGTATCCATGGGTTCTATCGTAGCGCGAGTGATGTGGGTAAAGGGAGCTGAGTGAGGGTAGGAAGAGTGAGGCGCTTCCTGCCAGGGTATTCCGGGCAGGGTAGGAGCACCTGTAACCCCATCCACGCGGTGAAACTGCGTGAATGGGGCACCCGGCGGTGGGAAGTTACGGAGACGCGGTAGTTTTGGGGCGGTGTTCTTTTTCCGGTTCGCCTGCGGCGAACCGGAAAAAGAAATAATTAAAGGAAGCGGTATTGGCACACCTGAAGGTGTGCCCTTCCACAACTCAAAAAGGAGAGGTTAGTATGCGTATGCCTGCACCTGAAGGTGTGCCCTTCCACGGCTCAAAGATGTGTGGTGAGTATGCATATGCCTGCACCTGAAGGTGTGCCCTTCCACGGCTCAAGATGTGTGGCGAGGCTCGACGTGGAGATGTTCTAGCGGCGTTGGCTGCGGGCTATTGCGGCTTTGGCTTCGCCATCTGCTTCACGCTTGCGTTCGGTGGCGCGCTTGTCCCACTCCTGCTTGCCCTTGGCGAGGGCGATCTCGCATTTGACGCGGCCGTTGCGGAAGTAGAGGCGGACGGGGATCAGGGTGTAGCCCTTCTGCTTGGTGAGGGCTTCGAGCTTATGGACTTCAGACTTGTGCAGCAGCAGCTTACGGGTGCGGAGGGACTCGTGGTTCATGGCGTTGCCATGGGAGAAGGGGCCGATGTGGGCGTTGAGCAGGAAGCACTCGCCATCTTTCAGCAGGCCGTAGGCGTCCTTGAGGTTAGCCTTGCCTTCGCGGATGGATTTGACCTCGGTGCCGCGGAGGGCGACGCCGGCCTCGAACTTGTCGGTGAGGAAGTAGTTGAAGCTGGCGGAGCGGTTGAAGGCTGCGTCGCGCTTGCCGGCGGCGACGGGGTCGCGGTCCTTCTCCTTGACCACAGGCTTGGTCACGTTGGCTACGGTCGGGTTGGAGAGGGAGCGGGGCATCGGGTTCACTTCAAGGCCGCATTGCAGCCGGAATCTTTGATTTTAACATGGCGGGCGGGATGACTCGAAGGATGTACGGGGTGGATTGCATTTGTGGACTCACCTATGCGGCGATGGGGCGTCCAACGCACAGGTTTCCCAAGCTGAATGAGGCTGTAACGTGTTGTATTTGAAGTTGCGCGTGTGGCATGGGTATACCCGGAGCTACTGGAAGATACGAGGTTTTGCCCTGTTCCAAATGCTATACTCACGCGAGCGCAAGAGCCTGTCTCCTCCCGCCGGGACAGGTACCGTCCGGCTCATCTGGAGTTTGATTTTGAGGTCCCAGCCGAGCGGTTGCTTTGGCAACCGCCACACTCTTTACCGTGTAAAGGACGCAAACGAAAGCAGCATGGGTCGCGGACAAACATATCTATCTCAAGTTGTTTCCATCGCTGGCCGGGCAGTCACACTAGCCCTGGTGCTGTTGTGCGTGTCGGCGGTGTTTGGCGGTTCGGCGAAGGCGCAATCGGCCGGGGCCTGGAATAAGCGCGGCGTAACAGCAGAGGCGCGGGAGGACTTCGATACGGCCTTCGAGGCGTATCGCCAGGCACACCTGAAGAAGCCGAAGGACCTGCGCTACAAGTCTCATTTTGAACGGATGCGCTTCCAGGCAGCGGTCTCGCACGTGGACCGGGGCCGGGTGTTGAAGCAGAGCGGCGATGTGGGCGGTGCACTGTCGGAGTTTGTTCGCGCCTACCAGATTGACCCTTCGAACCAGACGGCGCAGCAGGAGATCGACCTGATCCAGCAGCAGCAGGCTGCCCCGGTGGTGCCTTCGGCGGCGATTCAGGAACAGATGGCAGGGCAGAACGAGGTGCTAAGCACGATAGGGACGATGTCCGGGCCGGTGCAGTTGAAGCCGGTATCGAACGACCCGATTACGCTGCACGCAGTGGAAGACGTAAAAGTTATTTATCAGACCATCGGAAAGCTTGCGGGGCTGAATGTCCTGTTTGATCCCGATTTCCAATCCAAACGAATTCCGGTGGACCTGACCAGCGTGAGCCTGGCAGATGCGTTGCGGATAGTGGGTACGATCGGCGGCAGCTTCTACAAGCCGGTGACGGCGAATACGATTTTTGTGGCACAGAACAATCGCACCAAGCATACGGACCTCGATGAACTGGCGGTGCAGACGTTCTACCTTACCAACGCGATTCAGCAAAATGACGCCAACGAGGTAACGACGGCGATCCGCAATTTGCTGGACCCGAGCGTGAAGGTGTATCCGGTACTGAGCCAGAACGCGATTGTGATGCGTGCGACGCCGGACCAGTTGATGCTGGCACAGAAGCTATTGAACGATCTTGACCGGACGCGTCCTGAGGTGGTGGTGGACGTGGCTGTGTTGGAAGTAAACCGGGACAAGGTGCGGAACCTGGGTATTACGCTGCCGCAGTCGTTTGGGCTGACTCCGCAGGCGACTCCGGGAACGGCGGCCTCCAGCGGAAGCGGTTCGACGCCTGCAGCTGGAACCACGACCTCGAACTTTACGTTGAACTCGCTGGCGCATCTGAACGCGAATAACTTTGCTGTGAGCATCAGCGGAGGAACATTAAATGCGCTACTTACCGATTCGGATACCCGTATCCTGCAGAATCCACGTATTCGGGCAACCGACGGGCAGCGGGCAACGCTGAAGATTGGTTCGAAGATCCCGATTGCTACGGGTTCGTTCAACTCGGGCGCGGCGACCGGTGTGGGGACAGGTCTCGGTGTGCAGACGCAGTTCACGTATCTGGACGTCGGTGTGAATATCGATATGACCCCGACGGTGCATTACGACCGCGAAGTAACGCTAAAGCTGAAGATTGAAGTCTCTTCGCAGAATGGTTCGGTGACCATCTCGGGCGTGACGGAGCCGATTATCTCGCAGCGCACGATTGAGCAAGTGATCCAGCTAAAGGAAGGCGAGCCGAGTATCCTGGCCGGCATTATCACCAAGCAGGATAATCGGACCGCGAGCGGAACACCGGGAGTGGCTGAGATTCCGCTGCTGAAGTACTTCTTTGGGACGCAGGGACGGGAGAACCAGCAGGATGAGGTGGTCTTCCTGTTGATTCCGCATATTGTGCGCGAG
>JANYER010000327.1 GCA_025359825.1 Granulicella sp. | reverse complement strand
TTGAGGTCAGTGAGATCCGGCGTGGGGGTGTGGCAGCTCACTTGATGGCCCCCGCGGGTATGGCGGGCTGAAGGAAGATGTGGCGGGCGGTTTCGTTGCGGAGGCCGACCTCTACGCCATCAATGCGGTAGACGGTGGGGTCGCCGGCAGGAGCGCGGCGGAGGACCTGGATGCTGGCTCCGGGGAGGAAACCGAGGTGAGCGAGGTAGTGGCTGACCTCGTCGGGCAGATCGACGGAGCCCAAAATTCCTTCGCTGCCCACCTTTGCGTCACTCAGAGCCAAAACCATGTCATCTTTCGCGTTCATCGAGTCCTGCTGCAAATCCGGCACTGTCTATGTGTTCATATCCGACTAAGTTAGTCCTCTTTACTATACTGCACGGGAGGAAACTCTGCCACAGGCTGAGTGGAGTGGCCTGACTGGTTGAATTCATAGGACTTTCACACTGCATTAGAAGATGTGTTGGATGCTGGAAGGATGCTTAAGCTCATGTTACGTGCGGCGAAGTTTCGTTTGGTCTTGGTGTATCTCACTGTGGGATTGGGCTTGCTCGCTGGTGGGCAAAGTGTATTTGCGCAGGCTGTTGCTGCCACGGGGCAGCCTCCAGCTACGGTTTATTTGATTCGCCATGCAGAGAAGCTGACGGATGGGCGGTTGGACCTCTCGGAGAAGGGGTTTGAGCGGGCGAAGGCACTGCCGCTGCTGTTTTTGCCAGCGGCTGGAAGCGGGAATGGGAGCGGGCGGGTGGCGCTGGCCAAGCCGGAGGTGCTGATTGCGACCCACCAGAGCCCCAAGTCGAACCGTCCGGTAGAGACGATTGAGCCGCTGGCTGCGGCGTTGAAGCTACCGATCGCGCATGAGGTGATGAATGATGACTATGCTGCGCTGGCTGCGGACCTGCTCAGCGGACGGTATGCGGGTAAGGTGGTGCTGGTGAGCTGGCACCATGGGAAGATTCCGGCGCTGACGCAGGCGTTGGGTGCGACGCCTCCGTACACGCCATGGCCGGAGGAACAGTTCGACCGCATCTGGCGGATGGACTGGAAGGATGGCAAGGTTGTGCTGACGGACCTGCCGCAGAGTCTGCTGGCGGGGGACTCAAAATAAGGTTTGGGTGGATTGTGGGGGGGGATGGTGCGCCCGGAAGGAGTCGAACCTCCGACCTACTGGTTCGTAGCCAGTTGCTCTATCCAGCTGAGCTACGGGCGCACATTGCGTTGCTGCAACTAGGTAAGAATACCGGAGATTTCGGGTTAGAGCAAGGTGGGTGTGCGCGGATGGTGGAGTCCCGATAGAATCCTGCTATGCCGGAAGATGCTGGGGTTGCGAATACGTCGATTGAGATGACGGAGACGGTGCAGCCTCGTGCTGCGCGGCGGCGCTGGCGAACGGTTCGGGTGTGGAATGTTGCGGTGATTGCGGGGATGGTGGGGCTGTACTCCACAGTGGTTGGGGTGGGGGTTTGGAGCCAGGGGCGGCCAGTGCTGTCGCTGAACTACTGGATGAAGGGCGGTGGCGGTGGTGCTCCGAAGATGGCGTGGGTGGCTCCGCGGATGAGGGATGTTCCGCGGGGGATGCTGGGGGACAGTGTTCGGCGGGGGGAGCTGATTTTTAACGAGACGCCTTTATATGCAGCCGAGTTTACGCATAGCAGGATCGCTTGCGCGAGCTGCCATGCGGAGGGTGGGATACAGCCGTATGCTTCTGCTGTGGTGGGGGTTCCAGTAATGTTTCCGCAGTTCAATGAGCGGGCGGGCCATGTGATTACGCTGAAGGACAGGATTCAGGAGTGCTTTGTGCGGAGCGAGAATGGGCGTCCGCTACCGTATGAAGGAAAAGAAATGCGCGCACTGGTGGACTATATCGAATGGCTGTCGAAGCCGGAGCCGGGGCGGCGGCCGTTTGTGGGGCGGGGGTTGGTGGCGCTGCCGGAGTTGAAGCCGGATGTGGAGCGCGGCCAGGGGATCCATGCAACGCAGTGTGCGGGGTGTCATGGTGCGAATGGGGAGGGGAAGCGACCGATGTTTCCGCCGGTGTGGGGGCCGGACTCGTTCAACGATGGTGCGGGGATGAATGGTGAAGAAGATGGCTTCGTTCGTGCAACACAATATGCCGCAGAACCGGATGGGGACGCTATCGGCGCAGGATGCGTTCGATGTGGCGGGGTATGTCCACGAGCAGCCCCGACCGGCGTTTAATGTGGCTTATAAAAAATACTAGGATCGAGTTTGAAGCCGCTATTTCTAGCGGCCGCCCTTGATGTAGACCCAGCCTTTTTCCTGCTTGGTGACGACTTCGACGATGCCGGAGGGGACGGGTTGAATATTGGGTAGGAGATCCGCGATGGTGACCTTCTGCATGCGCATGGAGTTCTCGCAGGCCATGAAGGTAACGTGCTTGGCTTGCAGAGCGGCGATGTCGGCGGCCGAGGTGGAGCCAGTCTTCAGGATGGAGAGGCCGGGGCCGAAGGCGACTAGCTCTACTTCGTATGGATCGGTACCGAAGGCGGTGAGCAGGTTGCGCATGTTGCCCAGGGTGAGGTTCCAGTCGGCTACGTCGCCGGAAGTGAGGGCGAAGACTACGTGATGGGTTTTGGGTGCGGTCTGGGGTACGGTCTGGGCGTGCAGGGAGGTGGCTGGGGTGATTGCAAGGGAGCCGAGGAGAAGGGCGCAGGTGGTGAGGAGGTGGCGTCGGTTCATGATGCTGTAAAGGTACTGGAGATGTTGGTGGACGGCAAGATGTTGGGAGCAAGGAAAAGGGCTGGGACATTCGCTTGTGCAAGTGTCCCAGCCCTTTTCGGTCTAGTGTTGCGGAGGTTAGAATTCGTAACGCAGGCTGAACTGCAGCTGGCGCTCCGAGGCGTAGGTGTTGCCCTTAGCGTTGACGCGCCCGAAGGTGCCGCTGGTGGGGCCTACATCAGGGTTGTCGAGGTTGGGGTGGTTGGCGAAGTTGAACGCTTCGGCTTTGAAGACCAGCTGGTGGTTTTCGTGGCCGGGGATTACATGCAGCGCCTTACGCAACGCAGAGCTATAGCTTTGGAAGCCGGGGCCGTAGACAGAGCCTCGGTTACCACGAGGAGCAAAGGTACCGGGTGCGGCCAATGAGTAGACGGAGGTATCGAACCATAGGTTTGCGTTCTTTCCGCCTGCGAACTGGTGGGGAAGGTTGGGGCTTGTAGATTTGACCCAGAGTTGGTTACCTGCTCCAGCACCGACACCGGCACGGTCATTGTTCTGCGACACGGTGAGCGGACGGCCTGACTGCTCCTGAATAGTGCCGGAGAGCTGCCAGTTGCCTAGCGTGTTGCGCAGGAAGAAGTTGCTTGCATGGGTTGCGAACGGGATATCCCAGACGTAGTTGATGACCAGTACGTGCCGGGTGTCGAAGTCGCTGGGTCCACGCAAGAGACTGTTGCTGGCTGGGTTAGGAATACTGGTTCCGTTCGAGGAGCCGTAGTCGAGACTCTTGGACCAGGTGTAAGCCGCGCCGAAGAGGAAGCCCTTGGTGAGGCGCCGTTTCACGTTGGCCTGCAGTGAGTGATAGAAGGAACCGCCGTAATTCTGCGCCTCAATGATGGTGGAGTAACCCCTGAAGGGGCGAAGAGAGTCCTGGTTGATTTTGTTCGTAGCATTGGCTGATCCCGGCGCATAGGTTCCCAGCGGAAGAGCATTAATGTTTGCGAGCTGCTCCTGGTGGTAGCCACGGCGACCGACATAGCTCAAGGTGAAGACCGCGGCGTTGGTGAACTCATGCTCTACCGTCATATTCCATCCCCATGATTCAGGGCTGGGGTAGTTGTAGGTGTGCGAGGTAAACGCGAGTGGCGTGGTGTTGATACCAATGCCGCCCGGATTGTCCACACTACCCTGGGTTACGCCGGACGCGGGCTGGAATGGCGCATTGCCGCCCACGTGTACGGTGTCGCTAATGCCTAGGCGCTGAACATAGCGTCCGCCACCTGCACGAATGACCGTTCCGGGCGAGATCTGATACGCGAACCCGACACGCGGCTGGATATTGCTATAGACGGTGGGCGAGTAGCCGGTACCGTAGCCACGGAATAGGCGCTGATAACTGCCGTTAAGAATTGCATCAGGGACGTGCCCTTTAGCTGAACCAGGAAATCCAGTTCCAGGAATGACAACACCGTTGAGCGTGTCGCCACCGGTCAAGAAGCCGGTGGTTGGGCTGACCGTTGGGGCAAGTGCGGGGTTGTAGTCCTTGGGGCTGAAAAAGGCCTGATTGCCCCAAAGTGCGTGGTATGGCATTAATACGCTGTAACGAGCGCCAATCTCCACGGTCAATTTCGAGTTGACGCGCCATTGATCCTGTCCGAAGCCTTCGAACATGTTTCCTCGGAACAGAGTGTAAGACCGGGTTCCAATTTCGCCGTAGGTGTCGAAGTTGCCGAGAGCGGTATTGGCAATGGCGATCTTAGAAGACGAACCGCCGCCACGGCTATCGGTAAATACGAAGAGGCCGTTCTGGTTGTTGGTGGTACCAGGGCGGGTGTTGTCTACGCTGATCTGGTCGTAATTATTTTCACCTGCGTACTCCCACAATCCGCCGAACTTCAACGTGTGGTTTCCCCAGACCTTGGTAAGGGTATCTCCGATGTCATAGACGACGCCACCGGAACGCGATGGGTATGGACCACCGTCGAGTGTGCCGAAGTTCTGAATCTGAAGTGTAGGGATCTTGTTGGGAACGACCTTGCTGGCCGATCCGAAGAGGTAGGGATAATTGATACCGTACTTGGTGCGGTCATAGCGGCCCGATGATGTATCGATGCCGATGGTGACGTGGTCAGCGGCTGCCGAAACAAAGGCGTCGTTGACGATGGTGGGGCTGATGGTCCAGGTGTAATGGAAGACGCCGATCTGGTTGGGCCGGTGGAAGATGCGGGGGTTGGTATTGAAGTTGCCGAAGTGCGGCTCGTAGTCATCGTAGTTGTAGTTCAACATGGCGAAGCGGAAGTGATGGGCATCGGCGGGAACGAAGTCGACAACGACCGAGTCCTTGCGCTGCTTTTCAGTGTAGAGAGCCGTATCAGTCCAGTTGTTTGGGTTGTTGGTAGTATTGGCGGCAGGATAGGCATTGAGTAGACCGATACCATTCGGGCTGAGTTGCGACTGCGGAATAACATTATTGACATAGGGCGTATTCGTAGCTGGGTTCACGATCTGTCTGTTGACGCAGGTCCCAGTTGTCAGTACACCGTTTACATCCCGGCAATCGTAGAAAATATTCGGGCTTAGCAATTCGCTGAAGTTACCTTGACGCATCAGCGCTGTCGGCACTTTCTGCTGGGCGAAGTCATCATGGTTGAAGAGTGTGTATTCCTGTCCAACGAGGAAGAAGAGCTTCTTGCGGCCGGTATTGAATCCGGGAAAGAAGACTGGACCGTTCAAGTTCCAACCGAACTGGTTGTAGCGGAATGCTGCGCGCTTCTGATTTGCGAAGTTGCGGCTCCAGGTGTTGGCATTCAGCGCGTTATTACGGAAGTACTCGAAGGCGCTTCCGTGAAAGCTATTTGATCCACTCTTGGGTACGATGCGGACCTGGCCACCGGAGGTGCGGCCATACTCAGCTGGGTAGCTGGTGGTGAGCACCTGAACCTGCGAGGTGGAGTCAACGTCTGCGACGCCGACGCTGGTGCCGTTGGAGCGGGTGCGAACCATGGGAACGCCATCGTAGGTCAGTACACTCTCCTGCGAGCGCGCGCCGTTGACGTTGATGCCGTTGTCAAGACCAAAGGCGAAAGCAGCCATCGAATTGCCACGTACGACGCCAGGCTCAAGCTGCGAGAGGTAGAGAGGGTTGCGGCCATTCAGCTGAATGCTTTTTACCTGCTCCGCCGTGATGAGTTGGCCTACTGAGCTGCTCTCCGTCTGCACGGTGTTGGCGCTGGCTTCGACGGTTACATTTGCGGTGACGTCTCCTGGCTTAAGGGCGACATCGATGCGGCGACCGATGTTGGGGTCGACGCGAACCTCGTTAAGCGTGACGCCGCCAAAGCCAGGGGCTTCCACGGTGACGGTATAGGAGCCGGTCTGAACGTTGGTGAGGGTAAAGTTACCGTTCTCATTGGAAGTGGCGAATTGATCGCTTCCGGTAGCGTTGTTGTGAACTTTGATTTTCGCGTTGCCTACGACGGCTCCGGTGGTGTCGGCGATGGTGCCCGAGATCGAGGAGCTGTCGGATTGTGCCAACAAGCGGGGGGATGCAGCGCCTAAGAAGGCGAGGCATAAAGCGAGGAACGTTAAAAATGTTTTGCGCACGAGAGGCTCCTGAGTGAAATTTCCTGGAGGGAAATTGTTGGGCGTCGAATGTTTAGTTACCGCTTTCGTACTGATCTGAAAGCATCTTATTCTTTGGCCTCAAAGGGCTGTGTGTCAACCCCCATTTTGGCGTTTCCCTGATGAAATTGTGTGCGTATGGCGGCACTAAAGTGGCCGGACCACATGGAATGATCGTGGAGGGGCAAATTCTCAGCAAATCGAGCTTTTTTAGGCGGATGGGTGAGCGCTGCCGGGGTATGGCAGGCGACATCTGTCACTCAATTTTAATGTGAAATGGGTGTGTGCAGGCAGCGGGAGAGGGGTTTGGGAGGCGTTCCGCAGAGAGTTGCAGGGGAGGAATGATGAAGGATTCTGGTGCGCCCGGAAGGACTCGAACCTCCGACCCTCTGGTTCGAAGCCAGATGCTCTATCCAGCTGAGCTACGGGCGCATGGGATGGAGACAGAACTGTACCTTAGCCGGCAGGTTGGACGGGCGGGGCCGGCGGCGGGGGGATGGTGAAGAGGGCCACGGTCTCGACCAGATCAAGGCCGGCGCGGCGGAGGAGCTGGTGGATGACGGGTTCGGTGAGGCGAGTTGCGTCGTACTCGATGCGGATGGTCCGGGCGGTTTCGTTGAACTCGAGTTTGCGGACGCCGTAGACGTCGCGCATCTTGGAGAGGGCGAGGGTGGCGGCTTCGGTGGGTGGGGTTCCGTAGCGGTAGAGGACGTCGAGCTGAGTCATAGTGCGATGGTACTAGGGGCTGGGTACTCAGTACAAGGTAACGGCAAGAGCTCCATGCCTTTGTAGAATTGGGGGATGACATTGGCTTTGGATGCGGGACGGGTTGCGGGACTTATCTTTGATTGTGACGGGACGCTGGTGGATACGGCTCCGGCTCACTATTACGCACTGGTGGATGGGTTGAAGGAGCAGGGCCTCACGATGGACAGTGGGTGGTACTACGAGCGGGTGGGGCTAACGCCGGCGGCGCTGTTCGATGCGTTTGAGGGGGTGGTGGGGCCATTTGATAGGCAGCGATTGATTGATGGGTATACGGTGGCGTTTCAAGGGGGACTTTCGCGGCTGGAGGAGGTCAAGGTGATCGCTTCGATTGCGCGAGAGTGGAAGGGGCGAGTGCCGATGGCGGTGGCTTCGAATGGGACTCGGCTGAATGTGCAGACGACGCTGCGGACGACAGGGCTGCTGGAGCTGTTCGACACGGTGGTGGTGGCGGAGGATGTTGCCGCAGGAAAGCCGGCTCCGGATGTGTTTCTGGAGGCGGCGCGGCGGATGGGCGTGGCGGCGGAGCGGTGCGTGGTGTTCGAA
>JANYER010000309.1 GCA_025359825.1 Granulicella sp. | reverse complement strand
GGCGGACCCATGCGGGCGGCGACTAGCTTGTCGGGCTCGTTGGCGGAGAGGACTCCGATGGCGAAGGCTCCGGTGAGACGCTTGACGCCGCGGCGGACTGCTTCTTCCAGGACGATGCCGGGGGACTGCTTTATTTCTTCTTCGAGGACGTGGGCGATGATCTCGGTGTCAGTCTCGGTGACGAACTTGTGGCCCAGGGCGGTGAGCTCTTTTTTGAGGGCGAGGTAGTTCTCGACGATGCCGTTATGGACGACAACGAGGGTGCCGGTGCAGTCGCGGTGCGGGTGCGCGTTCTCTTCCGTGGGGCGGCCGTGGGTGGCCCAGCGGGTGTGGCCGATGCCGAAGGTGCCGTGGACGGGGTCGGTGGCGAGGACGGCTTCGAGGTTGCGGAGCTTGCCTGGGGCGCGACGGAGCTGGAGGGGGGACTTGCCGACGGCGTTGGGGGGGCCTCCGGCGACGGCGATACCGGCTGAGTCGTAGCCACGGTATTCGAGACGGCGTAGACCTTCGATGATGACGGGGACGACTGCTTTAGGACCGATGTATCCGACGATTCCGCACATAAGACGAGTGTAGATGCGCCTGAGACGGTTGGGGAGGTGGCAGATGTGGGACTTTTGGGGGAGAGGGTTGACCGGAAACGGTGAGGAGCATACTGTTAAGGTCATGCGAACCCATGTGCTGCTTCGCTGTTGTCGCGGCTGCTTCTAGCAACCGTTGACGAGACTTGTCCTTCGTCCTGAATGGACACGCTGGCCCCGCCGCCAACTGTGTTTTATCTGTTTCCATACTCCCGTGCCGATTTGTTGCGTTCACGTCATGTTTTGATTGCGCTGACGTTTTGCTGTCGGTATGATTGAAGAAATTACCTAATTTTTCATCTGCATGGGTTTTGAGCTTCACCCATTCCGCGGGCCTTTGTGCTGTGCGAACTATGGGAGATGTGTCTTCTAAAACACCAACTTTCTTTCGGACCCTTCGAAAGTGGCTTTCTGTAGCTATTTTCTCTCCGACTGACCAGGCGATCCAAATAAGGAGTAATGCGTATGACTTCCCTTTCCAAACATTTTAAATTTCTCCTGCTGCTGCTGGTGGTGAGCGTATCTCAGCTTGCGCTGGGGCAGACGTTCCGCGGAGCTATCGCGGGAACGGTGCAGGACAGTACAGGCGCGGTCGTGTCGGGTGCGACGATTTCGATCACCGGCACCGAGACGGGCTTCAAAAAGGAAGTCGTGTCGGCCAGCTCTGGCGGCTATAGCTTTTCGGATCTTCCGTTAGGAATCTACGACGTGTTGATTACGACACCGGGTTTCGCCACGCAGAAGATCTCTGGCGTCAAGGTGACGGTCGGACAGATCTACTCGCTCGACATCAAGATCGCCATTGCGACGTCCGCTCAGCAGGTCGAAGTAAATGCTGCGGCAGTGACGCTGGATACGGTCTCTTCCACGACCAACTCTGTCGTTGGCGATAAAGCTGTCGCCAATATTCCTTTGAATGGCCGCGACTTCACGCAACTGATCAAGATCGTACCTGGATACAACGGTGCGGGTTCACTCAACGGAACACGTACCAACCAGAACAACTACCAAATTGACGGTGCGGACAACAACGACATCTGGCAGAACGGGTCGGCTGCAAACCAGGGAGGCGTTGGTTCGATTGCGGGTGTGACACTGCCCATCGACGCGATTGACCAGTTCACGGTCCAGTCTTCGGGCAATGCAGAGGCCGGGCGAAATGCAGGCGGTCTCATCTCACTAGCAATCAAGACAGGCACGAACAGCCTTCACGGTTCTGCTTATTACTTCAACCGCAATGAATATTTTGCCGCCCGCTCGCCGTTTCTGATTGCTGGCCAGCGGAAGCCAAAGTTGCGCAACCAGCAGTTTGGCGGTTCGCTCGGTGGCCCGATCATCAAGGACAAGCTGTTCTTCTTTGCGAACTACGAGCGCCAGAAGTATTTGATTCAGAACTCCGCTGCCGCGACCGAGCCAACCACAGCGTATGTTCAGGCTGCTACTGCACTCCTACAGAAGCACGGCCTCTCCGTCAACCCGCTTTCACTCTCTGTGCTTTCTCTCTGGCCACAGGGGAACAAGCCTACCGGTCCAGCATCGGCCGGCAACTACAATGATGGCCGTCCCCAGTCCGGGTATAGCGACAATGCTGTAGGCAATATCACTTACACCATTACTCCCCGCCAAACGCTTCGCCTTCAAGCATTCATTGGAACCGGCCGTCAGTTTGCTGCAGTCGGCACTAACATCTTCGATTATTACCAGGTTGCTCCAGACATCACGCAGAGCTTTGCCGTAACCCACAATTGGGCCATCACCGACCACATCTCCAACCAAGTGATTGCTGCTGTCGGCGTCTTCAATCAGACTTTCAACGACCAGAACCATAGCCAAAACATACCTGCTTTGGGTCTGAATACTGGAGTCACCACTCCTTCACTGTTCGGTGCGCCTACGATCAGCATCAGTGGTCTGGATACTGTCGGTCAGACGCAACCCCTGGGCCGTAAGGATTACACGGGCCACATCACCGACGTCGCAACCTGGACGACCGGCAAGCACCAGTTCCGCTTCGGTGGCGAGTTCCGCCGTAACTATATGGACCTGCAGTATCAGCGCAACGTCCGTGGCACCTTTACCTTCAACGGAACAGCGACTGGCAACGCGGCAATCGCCGCGACGTTTCCTGCTGGCGGTTCGGCGTATAACACGGACACCACCGTTGGCTCCGACGTTCGCGCCATGGCCGACTATCTTGCCGGTTATGTTGCCTCGTCAAGCTTTACGCAAGGCCTTCTCCGTCGCAGCATCTACCAGAAGACGTTTGCGATCTTTGCACAGGATCAGTACCAGGTTCTTCCGAACCTGACCTTGAACTACGGTCTGCGCTATGAATATAACGGTCCCATTACAACGCCTGGCTTCTTCTCGGTCTACCGTCCGGGCGCAGTTGGCGCGGATGGATACGGACTAGTTCAGGTTGGTACCGCTGGTGCACCTTCTGCATACCCCTCTCGCTACACGAACGTCTCTCCTCGCTTTGGTCTCTCCTACCAAGTAGCCCAAAAGATGGTGATTCGCGGATCGTGGGGACTTTTCTTTGATGCTCCGAACTTCAACGGCTTCTTTGACAACCGTCCAGGCAATGGTGGCGCTGTAGGCCTCCAGGCGAACAATACCGGTCCAAATCCAGTTCGTAACGTAAGCCCGACGTTCTACCAGTGGCAGACCGGCGCGAACCCGTTCAGCATCACCCCTGGCCCGACGACGATCTTCGGCCTAGCTTCGATCAGCCCCAACTTCCGTACAGCCTATGTACAGAACTTCAACCTGAACACGCAGTACCAAGTGAGCCGCAACACGATCGCGACACTGTCGTATGTTGGTTCGCTTGGTCGTCGTCTTTTCAACTTGAGCGATATCAACCAGGCCCGTCCGGGTGCGATCAATACCGCAGTAGCTGAAGTAACCCGACGTCCCTTCTACACCAACAAGACCGTTGCGAATTTTGCAAATATCGGAGCCGTGAACGAGATCCAGAGCGAAGGATCTTCCAACTATCACTCTTTGCAAGCCAGTCTCCGCACCAGCGGATTCCATGGTCTTTCAGCGCAGGGCTCCTACACGTACGGCCATGCACTGGACGTTATTTCCAGCACGCGTGGTCTTGCTCCGCAGGATTCAGCAAACCTGTCTGGCGAGTATGGCAACGCAGACTTCGACGTACGGCACACCTTCAACGGCTATGTCGTATACGAAGCTCCTCAGATCGGCCATGTTCTCCCGGTTCTGACCAAGGGTTGGCAAGGCAACACATTCGTCTCGGCCTTTACGGGAACTCCGTTCTCACTGAAGGCTGGATCAGACGTGAGCGGAACGGGTGAGAACCAGGATCGTGTGAACCAGATTGGCAGCTATGTCTCGACCAACCGGTCGTTGCAGACGCTCGCCGCTGGCGCAGCTCCTATTGTCCAGTGGTTCAATGCTGGCTCGTTTGCGACCGCAACACCCGGAAACTTCGGCACAACCGCTCGCAACGCGTTCCGCGGTCCTGGCTTCTTTACCGTCGATGCTTCGCTGGTAAAGAATACGCAGATCCGTGAAAAGGTCACCCTGCAGCTGCGCGCGGAGATGTTCAACATCTTCAACCGTACAAATCTTGCAACCCCAACGACCACCTTCTCGTCATCAACCTTTGGCCGCAGCACAACCACCCGTAACAACGGTGGCGCTCCGGGTATCGGGTCGGGCGAGCCCTTCAACGTGCAGTTTGCTGGCAAGATCAACTTCTAACTGATCTTTCTGGAGAATTGCGATAGACGAAATATTGACTGGCTGAGAGGATGTTCTCTCAGCCAGTTTTTTATTGATGCAGGATCGTGTGGGGATAGGCTGGTTTACGTTTCCTTTGGCCTGGTCGCCGGGGATAAGTTTTAAATTTTTTGGTTATGAAGATTTTTTTATAGGAGCTCTGCATGAATCGTATTTTGTCGTTCGTCACCACCGCTGCCTTGCTGGCCACTGTTCCGGCTGGTGCCCAGATGCAACTGCCGGGAGAGCAGCCGGCGGGAATGCCTGCGGTTGCTGGCCCCTTGACCGTGAAGTACAAGACCGATGCCGATCGTATCCTGACGGCGGCGATGGCAGACAACGACGGGTATGCGGCGCTGGCGTATCTTTGCGACCACATTGGTAAGCGGGTGAGTGGAAGCCCGCAGTTACTAACGGCTATTGAGTGGGGCGCGGAGTTGATGAAGAATGCCGGGCTGCAGCATGTGAAGGTGCAGTCGGTGATGGTGCCGAAGTGGGTGCGCGGGAGTGAGTCCGCGACGGTTACGACGACTGGCAAGGGCGCGATCAAGAAGCCGCTGCATATGCTGGGGCTGGGGATGAGCGTTGGGACCGGTAAGGATGGCATCACTGCGGACGTACTGTTTGTGCCGACGTTTGCTGCGTTGGATGCGCTGACTCCGGAGCAGGTGAAGGGCAAGATCGTGCTGTTCGATCCGGGCTGGCATGGGTATGGCGTGAACTCGCAGTATCGTACGGCCGGGCCAAGCCGCGCGGCTGCGAAGGGTGCGGTGGCGGTGCTGGTGCGCTCGGCGACGGGGCTGGCGATGCAGACTCCGCATACCGGTACGCTGCGGTATGACGAGACGATGCCGAAGGTTCCGGCGGCTGCGGTGAGTGTGGAAGATGCGTTGATGTTGGAGCGCCTGACGAAAGAGGGCCCGGTGCAGGTGCATCTGCAGATGGACGCGCATATGGAGGCCGACCAGAAGGCCGGAAACGTGATGGGCGAGATTGTTGGCAGTGAGCATCCCGAGCAGGTCGTGGTGCTGGGCGGACATATCGATAGCTGGGATGTTGGGCAGGGTGCGCAGGACGATGGTTCGGGCATCATGGCTACGTTTGAGGCGGTGTCGCTGATTCATAAACTGGGACTGAAGCCGAAGCGTACGATCCGCGTGGTTTTCTGGGTGAATGAAGAGAATGGCGGCGCTGGCGGACGAGCGTATCGGGAGATGATCGGCGATACAATCGGCGACCAGGTGGCTGCGATTGAGATGGATGGGGGTGCGGAGAAACCGCTGGGGATTGGCTATGGTGGCTTTGGTGCACCGAGGCGTCCTGCTGCGCCGGCTCCGGGAGCGCCCGCTACGGGGATGGCGCCTGCGGCTCGCGGCGGTCTGGATATGAGTACGCTGTCGGAGCAGGAGAAGCAGTCGTATGTGTGGATGCAGGAGATTGCTGCGCTGTTGAAGCCGATTGGGACGGATACGGTTTCGCCGGGTGGTGGTGGTTCGGACATTGGACCGATTACTGCGGATGGCGTTCCGGCGCTGAGCCCGCGGACGGTGGGGTTGCACTACTTCGACTGGCACCACACCGAGGCTGACACACTGGACAAGGTCGATCCGGATGACTTCAAGCGGAATACGGCGATGCTGTCCGTAGTCGCGTATGTGCTGGCTGATATGGATGGGCGACTGGCGGGGCGGAAGTCTACTTTACGGGAGTAGCTGGTTCGCAGAAAAGGCGGCTGGGGCTGATGCCTTGGCCGCCTTTTTTATTTGATACCGCTAACGCTATGCTCCGCCGCGTTGGAGTTCTTTGGTCTTGACGCGAAGCGCGGTTGATTATGGTCCGCTTCCCTCGCGCAGTTCCTTCGTTTTGAGGACGATGAGGTATTCGTAGAAGGACTGGAGAGTGGCGTAGGTTAGGCCGGCGCCTCCGTCGAGGATGGCGCGGCGGATGAACATCATGTAGAGCCACTTGATGAGGGGGCGGGCGGGGAGACGGTAGAAGATGGCCTTCTGGTGAAGGCGGCGGGTGTGGAAGTCGGGGTCGCGGAGGGCGGTCTTCCAGGAGGGGTTCTGGAGGCCTTGCTGGCGATGGATGAGTTCGGCCTCCATGGTGGAGTAGAGGTTGTGCTTGGCGACCCAGTGGGCGATGCCTTTGGAGAAGGGGAAGTGGTCGAGCGGGTAGCTGAGGTCGGCGATGGGGCCTTCGACCTCGATGACTTCGTTGATGGCGCGGGTGTACTTGCTGCGTTCGGGGCGGACGAGGCGGATGTAGAAGGGAGAGATCTGCGCGTGCTTGAGCCAGGTGCCGAAGAGGAAGTCGCGGCGGCGGAGACGGAAGCCGGAGAGCTCGGGCGCGGCGGCGAGGACGTGCTGCTGCATCTCGCGGGAGAGATCGGCGGTGGGACGCTCGTCGGCGTCGAGGAGGAAGACCCAGGGGTGCTTGAAGGGGACGGTGGTGAGGGCGGCGTTGCGATGGGTGGCGTAGTCGTCGAAGGTGCGCTGGAGGACGTGGGCGCCGAACTGGGTGGCGATGGCGACGGTGTCGTCGGTGGAGAAGGAGTCGAAGACGTGGATGTCGTCGGACCAGCCGACGGACTCGAGCGCGGCGGGGAGGTCGTGCTGCTCGTTCCTGGTGAGGATGAGGACGGAGATCATCTGGTGTGATGGTATCGCGGGTTCGGGTTTGGTTGCTGGCTCGATATTTTTCTCCTGGAAGTAGCGGGCTAAGTGCTGGTGGGTTGAAGCTTGCTGGAATGGATCGAAATGGCTTGGATCAGATTTAAGGGGCTGATCATTTTTTAGTTGGCAGTCAGCAGTTTTCAGCTTTGTTGGGGACTCAAGTGCATCTTAAGGAGAGCTTGGTAATTTTGAAGCAGGGTATTCCCTGGATTGTTTGAGGTTGTATGACGTCTGCTTCGAGTCGGATGCGATGGGTTTTTCTAGGTTTGCTGGCTGCCAGTAGTGTTCCGGGATATGCGCAGGATGGTTTGCAGAGCAGCAGCGTGACGGATGTGCTGCCGGAGGAGCCGGTGGCGCAGGTGGTGGTTGATGATCCGGTGACGCTGCGGCGAACTCCACTGCATATCCTGAAGGATCAAGGGGCGATCTGGACGAGCCCGCTGCGGATTCGGACGAAGGACCTGGTGTGGCTGGTGCCGCTGGGAGCGGCTACGGCGACTTCGCTGGCGACCGATGAACGGGCGATGCGGGATGTGGTGAGCCATGATGCGGGCTTCAACCAAGCCAATGTGAATGCTTCCAATGTAATGATTGGGGGTTTTCTGGCTGCGCCGGTGGCGTTCTATGGCGTGGGACGGTGGAAGGGGAATGAGCACGCTCGGGAGACGGGTGTGCTGATGGGTGAGGCACTGCTGGACGGCGTGGTGGTGGAGCAGGCGGCGAAGCTGGTGTTCTGGCGGGAGCGTCCGAATGTAGATAGCTACCACGGTGAGTTTTTTGTGGGTAAGTCGGGGGTGGACTCTTCGTTTATTTCGTCGCACAGCATGTTGGCGTGGTCGGCGGCGGCGGTGGTGGCGGGGGAGTATCCGTCGAAGTGGAAACAGATTGGGGTGTATACGCTGGCGACCGGGGTGAGTTTGACCCGAGTGATGGGGCAGCAGCACTTCCCTACCGATGTGTTGTTGGGGAGTACGGCTGGTTGGTTGGTGGGGCACTATGTTTATAAGGCACGGCACCGGGTGGGACTAGTAGGGCGATAGAGCCTTTCCATTAGAAGCGTAAGACGAGGCCGGTGGAGAGAGTCTTCATGTGGATGGTCTTGTTAAGGACGGTGAGGCCACCGCCGTAGCTGAAGTCGAGGATGCGCCAGTCGACGTGGGGGAGGATGGCGGTGTCAATGCCGCCGACCCAGCGGTATGCCAGGTCGCTGGAGTCTTTGGAGGTCTGGGTGGCGGTGCGGTAGTAGGTGCCGCCGACGAGGAGTTCAGCGTAGGGCTTAATGGGGAAGGCAGGAAAATGTAACGCGATGCGGGGACCGATGAGGCCGCTATTGACGTTGGTGGAGAGGTCGAGTCGGGCGTCGACGGCGAGGGAGACAGGGCCGTGACTGGAGAAGTCGTGGTAGAGTCCGACGGTGCCGGCTTTGCTCCAGCCTTCGTTGTCGATACCGCTGTTTTCTGTGCCGATGGTTCCGTAGACAGCTAGCCGAGCCTGGGCGCGGAGGATCGGGGTGAAGGCGAGTAGGAGAAGGAGGGGGAGGAGTCTCTTCATACGCTTAATCGTACGGGTAAGTGTTGATGGGGAACAAGTAGCGGGGTTGAGGCTGGGGGTGGATTTTAGTTCCGAGGGTTGGTAGAGGGGTCGTGCTTCGCACGATGCCCACATCTCAGAATCGAGATATGGGGCACCCCACAAGGACAACAGCAGATCCCTACGGGATGACAAACAAAAGGACAAACAGAGAGGGGACAGCGAGAACAATGCCTTGTATCCAAACTTACTTTGCGGAGTAGGGCCGGAGGGCGAGGACTGCGTTGATGCCGCCGAAGGCTAGTGAGTTGGAGAGGGCAAGGGTGGGGGTGGCGGGGCGGCTTGGGCCGGTGATGATGTCGAGGTTGAGGGTGGGGTCTACGGTGGTGACTCCGCAGGTGGAGGGGAGTTGCTGGTGGTGAAGGGCGAGCACGGTGGCGAGGGCTTCGATGGCTCCCGTGGCTCCAATGGAGTGGCCGTGGAGGGGTTTGGTGGAGCTGACCGGGATGCGAGAGGCGCGGGAGCCGAAGAGTTGGTGGATTGCGGCGGCTTCGGTGGAGTCGTTGGCCTGGGTGCCGGTGCCGTGCGCGTTGATGTAGCCTACCTCGTCCAAGAGGGCCCGGAAGGCTGGGTCTTGAGCGACGGTGACTGGGTCTGAATTATTCGAGGCAGATGGCAATGAGTCGACGAGGGCGTTGTGCATGGCAGAGGCTGCGCCGGCGGCTGCGGGGTTGGTGATGTGGGTGGCGTCGGCGGACATACCGAAGCCTACGATCTCGGCGAAGATGGGTGCGTTGCGAGCCTGGGCGGAGGCGAGAGTTTCCAGCGTGAGCATGGCTGCGCCTTCGCCGAGGGTCATGCCGTCGCGATCTGCGGAGAAGGGGCGGCACTGGGTGGGAGAGACGACGCGCATGGAGTCCCAACCGCGCAAGAATCCGAGGGTGAGTGGCGCTTCGTGCCCGCCCGCGATGGCCGCAGTGACCATGCCGGAGCGGACCATGTGGAAGGCTAACCCGATGGCGTGGGTTCCGGAGGCGCAGGCGGTGGAGAGCGTGAGGACGGGGCCGGTGATGCCGAGATCGATAGAGACGTGACTGGCTCCGGCGTTGGCCATGGTGCGGACGACGCTGAGTGGGTGCATACGGGCGTCGCGGGTGTAGAGCTTGGCGACCTCTGCTTCTTCTGAGGCGCGACCGCCGGTGGAGCAGCCGAAGACGACTGCGGTGCGGTGGGGCGCGTGATGCTGGGTGAACTGAGACTGCTCGGCGGCCTGGCGGGCGGCGACGATGGCGAGCTGGGTGGTGCGGTCCGACGAGGCGATAATGCCGGAGGCAAGGTGAGCAGCGGCATCGAAAGCAACAACCTGACCGGCACGGGTGTAGCGGAGGCCTAGTTTGTCTGCTGGTGTACCTTCCGGCGCGCCGGGGATGTTTTGGAGGGGTGCGATGCCGGTGGTGGAGGAGAAGAGTGCGTCGCGAAAGGTTACGACGGTGGAGCCGATGGGGGTGAC
>JANYER010000305.1 GCA_025359825.1 Granulicella sp. | reverse complement strand
CTAACCCCAAAGACCCCGTGCACCCCATCTTCGAGACAGCACCATCGTCGCTAATGTGGGCATCGTGCGAAGCACAACCGCTCTCCTATCCCCTTCGATATGCGTCACTCCTCGCCCGAACCCGTCCCAAACCCTGTCAAGCCCCCAAGGCCCACCCAAACCCGCTAACTGCAACCCCATCAACAGATAAAACCCAAAAATAAATGAGTGTTTAGTTATGGTGCACTTGGTAAACTAGAACTATAAGAAGTAAAAGAGTGAACCGTAGCCACACCGTAGCCCCTAACTCCTTTGTTTGGAATATTTTACCCGTAACCCCTTTGTTTGGAATATTTTGGCGACATCACCCCCTCGCAAACGCAGGTAAACAAAGCACTTCCTTCCGAGATAGGGGGGAGGGGGGGTGGGGGTCTTCTCAGCAACGTCCTAACAGTTCGAAAAACACCCAAGAGGCCATGATGAACCAGTTCTCCCGTCGCAGCTTCCTCGCCACCACCGCAACCGCCGCAGCCGCCGCCTACCTCACCCCTCGCAGCCTCTTCGCGCAGCAGAGCGAGCAGCCAGCTCCCGTCGTACAGGCCCGCGCCGCCGCCGCCTCTGCCAAAATCACCACGCAGAAGCTCCGCGGCAACGTCTACGTCCTGATGGGTTCCGGCGGCAACATCGCCGTCCTCCCCGGCCCCGACGGCAAGCTCATGGTCGACTCCGGCATCTCCACCTCCCAGCCCCAGATCAACGAGGCCCTCGCCGCCATCTCTGCCGACCCCGGCAACCCCGCCCTCACCCACCTCATCAACACCCACTGGCACTACGACCACACCGACGGCAACGACTGGGCCCACACCGCCGGTGCCACTATCCTCGCCCACGACAACACCAAGATCCACCTCTCCAACCCCACCACCATCGCCATCTTCAAGGCCACCTTCCCCGCCGCACCCGCTGGAGCCATCCCTACCGCCACCTTCGCTGACAAACACACCCTCAAGCTCAACGGCACCACCCTGCTCCTCAGCCACTACAACCCCGCCCACACCGACTCCGACATCTCCATCCACTTCGCCGAGGCCGACGTCCTCCACACCGGCGACACCTGGTTCAACGGTGGCTACCCCTTCATCGATTACTCCACCGGAGGCAACATCGACGGCATGATCGCCGCCACCAAACGCAACCTCGCCACCGGAACCCAGGGCACCATCGTTATCCCCGGCCACGGCCCCGTCGGCAACAAGACACAGCTCTCCGCCACCCTCGACATGCTGACCGCCATCCGCGAGTCCGTCGCCAAACTCAAAAAACAAGGCATGTCTCTCGAGGACACCATCGCCGCTAAACCCACCGCCGCCTACGACGAAAAATGGGGCACCGGCTTCACCAAGGGCCCCATGTTCACCACCCTCGTCTACCAAGGCGTCTAACCGCATCGCTCTAAATACAAAAGGGCCAAGCAAGATGCTCGACCCTGTTGAATGTTTGCGCCCACAGGCGCCTATCGCCGTCCGCGAAGGACTCAGACGGTTATGACTTCTTTTTCTTTGGATTTGAAGAGGTCTTCGATCCGTTTGATCTCGGAGTCAGTCATCTGCTGGACCTCTTCGTTGGCGCGCTTCTCGTCGTCGGCAGAGATCAGTTTGTCCTTGGCGGACTTCTTGATCTGGTCGTTACCATCGCGGCGAATGTTGCGGATTGCGGTCTTATGATCTTCCAGCGTCTTCTGCAGCTGCTTGACGACGTCCTTGCGCCGCTCCTCGGTCATCGGAGGAACTGGCACGCGGATTACCTTGCCATCGGTCATCGGGTTCAACCCGACGCTCGAGGTGCGAATGGCCTTCTCGATTGCGGAGACCATTGCCAGGTCATACGGCTGCACCAGGATCATCGTCGGCTCCGGCGTGCTCACCTGCCCCATCTGCGCTACGGGAGTGTCTGTGCCGTAGTAGTCGACCTTGATCTGGTCCAGCATATGCACGTTCGCCCGTCCCGTCCGTGCAGAAGCGAGATGCCCGCGGAAGTCCTCGACCGTCGAGTCCATCTTGCTCTTCATCAGTTGGTACGTGCCCTTCAAACTATCGTTTCCTGCCATCCATGACGCCATGCGATCTCTCCCTGAAACAACGTTCTCTATCTTATTCGATTGGACGCACCAGACAACTTACGGTGCCTTGCTATCTGTGCCAATCGGTCCCATTCCCAACCCGCGCCCTTCCTTCTTTTTCTTCTTCGCCGGATACACCTTCTCCGCCGCTGGAGGAGCCAGCACCGCGTTCACCTTCTCCTCCACCGCACCCCAGTACCGCACATCCGTAGGACGCGCCGAGGGCACTGCCTGCCGCATCCGGCAGTACCACAGCGACCACTCCAGCTCCTTCACGCTCTTGTTCTTGATCGCCGCTTCAATGCGATCCACCTCAGAAAACTGTGCCATCTCTAGCTCCCCGACCCGGCCAGCCCGTTCAATCTTCGGCAAGCCTCCATCAAATCCTCATCCTTCTTTGCAAAGCAGAACCGCAGCAAATCCTCGCCCCGCCCGGAACCCGGCGCAAAGAAGGCTGACCCCGCCACCGAAGCCACACCCGTCTTCCGCAGCAGATCGCGCGCCTTCTCCGCCGCCGTCGCGCCTCCCAGCCCAGCCTCAGCCGTCGAAGCCAGGATGTAGTAAGCGCCCGCCGGAACATGCGGTTTCATCCCCGCCGTCTGCAGCGCCTTCACCAGCATCTCGCGCTTCACCTCATGCTCCACCGAAAGCTTGGCATAGAACGTCTTCCCTAACTGCTCCACTCCATCCGCGCAGCCATGCTGGAACGGCGCCGGAGCACACACGTACAGCAGGTCGTGGAAGTACGTAATCGCGCCCATCCAACGCGCATCCGCCACGCAGTAACCCACCCTCCAGCCGGTCACCGAGAAGGTCTTCGAGAACCCCGACATCAGGATCGTCCGCTCCCGCATTCCTTCGAGCTGGAGCGGGCTTACATGCTCCGCCCCGTCATATAAGAAATGCTCGTAGATCTCATCCGTAAAGATGAACAGATCGAACTCCGCCGCAATCGCCGCCAACGCCTCCAGCTCCGACCGCGTAAATACCTTACCCGCCGGATTCGAAGGCGTATTCACCACCATCGCGCGAGCCCGCGGAGTAATCGCCGCCCGCACCGCCGCCAGATCCAGTGCCCAATCCGGTTCAGCCAGAGGCACGGCAACCGCCAACACCTTCATCGACCGCAGCGTACTCACGTGATACCCATAGAACGGCTCAAACAGCAGCACCTCATCGCCCGGATTCAGCAGCGCCATACCCGCGGCGTGGAAGGCGCCCGTAGCTCCACTCGCCACCAGCACCTCACGCTCCGGATCCACCGTCACGCCATGCGTCCGCTGCAGCTTCTCCGCAATCCCTCTGCGCAGCCGAGCAATCCCATCCATGCGCGTATAGATGTTGTGGCCGTCGCGCATCGCCCGCATCGCGCCCTCCATCACCACCGCCGGAACCTCCGTATCGCACACCCCCTGCGCCAGGTTCACCCCACCCATGCGGTCGCACTCCGCCGTCATCGCCCGTATCTCGCTCTGCACCACCCGCGGCGCAAGCTCACTCAACCCCAGCCCCCGCAACCCGGTTCCCTGCTCCAATGTCTGCGCCATCGTTCTACCTCCCTGTCGCCGAAATCCGTTCTTCTAGTCTAGTGCCGCCACACACATCGTGGAATCCGCAACTCGTTGCACTCGCAACATTGACACCTGTTAGCTCCGCTCTCTACCTTCGTCAGTACAAGCTCATGATTAAATTCCCCGCCATCACCCTCATCGCCTTCCTTCTCATCGCGACCCTGGCCTGGGCCTTCACCAGCAACCGTCGCACCCGCCTCCGCCAGCAGCGCGAAGCAGGCTATCAAACCACGCTCTCCACCTATCAGCAGGACCTCCAGCCCGGCCAGACCCGCGCCCAGGTCGAAACCTACCTCCGTTCCAAAAACATCACTGCCGAGCAGGCCCAGTACGGGGCTTCAAATTGGGACAAATTCGTCAAGATCGGCCAGGAACACAGCAGCCGCTTCTGCTCCCACGACGACATCGACGTCCGCCTCGCCTTCACCCCTTCTGGCACCACCCCGCAAGCCCCCGCCACCCCCAACGACACCCTCACCCAGGTTAGCCTCTTCACCTGGTCCCGCGACTGCCTCTAAAGAAACAACGAACACCCAAACGAAAAGGCCCCACATAGGGGCCTTTGCTTTGTCACTCACTATACCTAAGCCAGCCCCGTAGACTCCGCCTGCTCCTGCGCATGGTAGCTGCTTCGCACCAGCGGCCCACTCTCCACATGCTTGAAGCCCATCGCCATCGCCTCATGCTTTAGGAACGCAAACTCATCCGGCGTGTAGTAACGAGCCATCGGCAGATGATCCCGGCTGGGTCGCAGATACTGCCCGATGGTCAAAATATCCACGCGACGGTCAGCCAAGTCACGGAAGACCGCCAGCAGCTCGTGCATCTCTTCACCCAGGCCAACGATAATGCCAGTCTTGGTCACAATCTGGTCGCCATCGCGGTCGTGAAACATCTCCGCCGCAATCTCCTTCGCGTGTTTCAGGAAGTGCAGCGACTTCTCGTACCGTCCACCCGACTTCGCTACGCGATACAGCCGCGGCACCGTCTCAATAT
>JANYER010000279.1 GCA_025359825.1 Granulicella sp. | reverse complement strand
CTAACCCGTTCCGCACTCTCCTTCAATTCCGGATAAGCCACCTGCATCTCATCCCGAACCGCAAACACCATCTCATGCATAAACGGCTTCTCCTGCCCTAGCAGCCGTCCATGCCGAATCCCACGCCGCAGAATCTTTCGCAGCACATACCCGCGCCCTTCATTCGCCGGATTCACGCCATCCGAAATCAGGAACGTAGCCGCACGAGCATGGTCCGCAATAATTCGCAGCGAAGCCGCACCCTTCGCATCGCTCACACTCGCCTCAGCCGTGGAGAGCGCCGTAAACCCAGTCAGCTCCGCCGCTCGCGCAATCAGCGGAGTAAACAAATCCGTCTGGTAGTTCGAGATCACACCCTGTAGCACCGCACTGATTCGCTCCAGCCCCATGCCCGTATCAATACTCGGCTTCGGCAGCGGAGTCAGCGTTCCATCGCTGCTTCTATCAAACTGCATAAACACCAGGTTCCAGATCTCGACATACCGCTGCTCGTCCTGCGGAAACGGCTTATCGACCTTCACACCATCCGGCCCCGTCTCCTCCGCTGCCTCCAGCCCCAGGTCGTAGAAGATCTCCGAGCAAGGCCCACACGGCCCCGTATCGCCCATCTGCCAGAAGTTGTCCTTCGCGGACATCCCGAAGATGCGTTCCTTCGGCACTCCCGTCTCCATCCAAAGCCGCTCCGCCTCATCGTCCCGGCTCACCGCATCCGAGCCCTCAAACACCGTCACATACAGCTTGCCCTTATCGATCCCGAACCACTCCGGACTCGTCAGCAGCTCCCACGCATACGCAATCGCGTCCTTTTTGAAGTAGTCCCCAAACGAGAAGTTCCCCAGCATCTCGAAGAAGGTATGGTGCCGCCGCGTAAACCCGACGTTCTCCAGGTCATTGTGCTTACCACCCGCCCGCACACACTTCTGGCTGGTCGCCGCCCGCGTGTACTCACGCTTCTCCGCCCCCAGGAAAAGGTCTTTGAACTGGTTCATCCCGGCATTGGTAAACAGCAGCGTAGGATCGTTCACCGGCACCAGCGAAGAAGAGTGCACCCGCCGGTGACCGGTATTTGTCACGGGTGACGCCTTCCCCTCAAAAAAGCGCAAAAAGTCTTCACGGATCTGGCTACCCGAACGATTAGTCATAGACGTAAAGTTTATCAGCGGTACGATGAATCCGAGGTAGTCCCATGCGTTTCATTGCGCTTCTGTTCCTCGCTCTGGCGTCCATTCACCCCGGCTACGCGCAGCAACCTGCCTGCGGCCTAACCTCCATGACCGAAACCGCGAAGCCTGTTTATCCCCCCATCGCTAAAGCTGCCCACGTCGATGGCCCAGTCGTCATGCTCGCAACTTTCAAGACAAACGGCGAGGTCGAATCAGTCGAATTGGTGAGCGGTCCCAAAATGCTGCAAGCAGCCGCCCTGGATTTCGTGCGGAGTTGGCACGCAAATCCCTACCCCGGTCCTCGCACCTGCCCGGTCGTGGTCACCTTCTCGAAACCGAAGCTGGCGAGCAACAACGATCCACCCACGTTCGTTCGTATTGATCCGCAACACGTCGTCCTAAATGCGACGTATATCGTCATGATCTAAGACGCCTCACCTATGAGTGCGTCTAGCGTAGCTCACTTCCCAGCATCACGTTCCGCAAATCCCAAGCTCGCCCCAAAGTCTTCACATCGTTCTGCCATCGCGGCAACATCAAGCTCATCGCCAGCCCTTCCAGATTCACCACGATCCCCCAGGCCAAAGCCACCCGCACCAGCGGCCGCAGTCCGTCGAACGCGAAGACTCCAATCACCGTCACCGCAATCACCAACCCCCACCCCTTCGCCAGGTACGAGTGGTAGCTCGCCGTTCGCCGGTACTTCAACAGGTCGAAGACATACCGGAACCCTTCCAACCCAAACAGCGCTCCAAACCAGCCCCAGTTGCCGCGAATCACCTCCGGCTCCCGCACCCACAACGCCGCCACCACACCCAGGTAAAAGATCGTGTCCGCAATCGAATCCGACACCCGCAGCCGGGCCGTCTCCCCACCCCACCGCCGCGCCAGTATCCCGTCATAAATATCCGACACCAACGCCACCAGCACAATCATCGCCAGCCAGCCGCCCGCCCAACCCCGCCGCGCACCCCACACCATCAGCGGACAACCCACCACCCGCAAGCCAATCAACATCCACGGAATCGCCACCAGAAATCGCATCACCCCATCACCCCCGGCCCCCACGTAATCCCTTCCAGCCGCGACACCTCATCCGACGTAGCTCGCAGCCCCGCAAACTCCCCTCGCCACCGCACCATCTCCAGGCAGCACACCAGAGCATCGAAGCCATCCTCGCTCCCCCGCGCCTTCTCCACCACCCCGCGTGATAGCCCCGCATACAACACATCCGTCCGCTTCCGATCCAGCAGGTACTCCCGCCGAGCCAGCGCATTACTCTTCTTCACCGGCCCGGTCAGCAACCGCGTATACATCTCCACCAGCAGCGGCTTAGGCTCCTTAGCATCCAGCGCAGCATCCTCAAACGGCCACACCCGGAACCCCGCCGCCCGCAGCTTCAGCAGCCACTCCATCGCCCGCAACGAGCCCGTCCCCACGCTGCCACTGCCGCCAATCTGGAACGGCGACTTCGCCTGGATCCCCACCATCTTCGCCGCCCGCTCCGGGTCGCCACCCTCCAAACCCTGCGCGATCTTGTTCTCCCAGTCCGTCGCCCGCATCATCTGCCGCAGCCCCGCGCCGCTCCACTCCGCAGGACGCTTGCCCGTCCGCCCCGGCCCGCGCACCCCCCAGAACCGCCCATCCTCACACTCCCGATGCAGCCATCGCTCCCCATGCCCCGCCGCGACATGCTGCCAGAAGTCGAACACCGTCGCACACCCATGCTCCGCCAGAAACCACGCCGGAAAACTGAAGCAGCAATCCACCCCCACCACCATCCGCGGAGTCTCCCGCCCCAACTCCACCAGCCACGCAATCAACTCCTCCCGCGACCGCCCACCTTCCAGCGTTACCTTGCCAGCATCTCCAGCGCCAGCCGCCGTCCAAACCCCGGCCCACAACTTCTTCCGCTGCCCCGGCCCCTTATCGCCAGACCAATCCACCGCCACCACCCGCTCCACCGCACCCTTGGGAACCATCCGCATCCCACCAGCGTATCTCTTCCAGCGCGCTAAAATCTCATTGAGACCCGCGGCAAAGCACGCGACGCAACAGAAACACCAGGAGCTTCACCATGCTCAAACTTCTCCTCTTCTGCATCCTCTTAGTCCTCTGCTGGCCCCTCGCCCTGGTAGCCCTCGTCCTCTACCCGCTTATCTGGCTGGTACTGCTGCCCTTCCGCCTAGTCGGAATCGTAGTCGTAGGAGCCTTCGAGCTAGTCACCGCAATCTTCATGCTCCCCGTCCGAATCCTGCGCG
>JANYER010000470.1 GCA_025359825.1 Granulicella sp. | reverse complement strand
TACTAAACGGGTTCGATAGTAGCACGGAAAACCAACCCCTTTTCAAGCTATCAGACCACAAAAAATTAGTTGCACCATTCCTTGTGAAGATGACACGAAGAGTTAAAACATTGTCTCCCGATTCAGAATTAGGTTCAGAATCCGTCCAGCATTGGAATACATGGGAATGGATGGCAGGTGTGTTTTTCTTTGCGGGATTGGCTCCGCTCACGTATACTCAGAGATTGTTGTAACAGCCTAAAGATTGACCTGTGTAGAGCCTGCCGTTTTGAGTGTGTGTTGTTTGGAGTTTCGATAGGGCAGGCATCGATCAGGGTCAGCAAAAAGTTCAGGAGTAAAGTTCCATGCCGAAGCGTACCTTCCAACCTAACCGTCGCCACCGCGCGAAGACCCATGGCTTTTTGACCCGCATGAAGACCAAGTCCGGCGCCGCCGTACTCAGCCGCCGCCGCGCCAAGGGCCGTCACAAGATCGCCGTCAGCGCCGGTTTCCGCGACTAGTCGCAGTACCGGTCCACAGGACTGGTAGCAGCCCCTACGAACAAGCCTTCTTTTAGATTTTCAGGATCTACAACTGGCGACCGGTTTTCAACAACCGGTCGCCTTGTTGTGTTTATCTGACGTTGTGTTTATCTGACGCTGTGTTTATCTGCGACTCGCTATCGTAAAGCGACGGATCTTCCCGCCATCGCCTGCGCAAACAAGGCCCACACCGCCGCGCTGTAGACCAGCGCAAAGAGAAACACCAGGCCTGTCTGCAGCCCGGCCCGCATCGCTGTACCCGACAGCCATAGCCCAATCAGCGTGAAAATCTGCAGCGCATGCAGCGCGAAGAAATGCGCCACCCGCAGATCGCCATGCGTTGTGCTCCAGTTCAGAAACGGAAGTCCCGGCCCGCCATCCGCTATCCCCACGGTATGCGAGCCATGCGTCACCATCATGCTCCCCTCGACGCTGCCCGCCAGCAGTACCAATAGGCCCAGTCGAATCCCCCACAACAACGCGACCGGCAGTTCCGCGTCGCCGATGAAATAGAGCCCGAGCACGACCGCAACCAGGACCGTATTCAGCAGAATGAAGCCACCCATGATCCCGAAGGACACACCATCGAACAGGGTGCTGAAGTTCATATGCGAGCGCACCCCACGCAACGACTGCATGGCGATGATGGAGTTCTCCGCGATCATCGCAACCCCGATGCCCCATCCCACGAACGCACGCAGCTTCACCCACTCGCCCGTTCGTCCGAGGGCACTCAGCAGCACCGCCATCGTCAGCAGAAACAGGATCACCGAGAGCTCGAACTTGATCGGCTTGATCCACGGATTCAGACCCAGGATGCGCCGATGGTCGAAGGGCAGCGCCGCAACGCTCAGCACCAGCAACACCACGTTCCACCATACCGAGACCATCAACCCACGGTTCTCGCCCGAGGTCCAGAACACCTGCGCGGGGACAAACTCATTCCACGTCATGCCGCTCCCTCCTCTGCGCCAACCTTGCGCCGCAGCCCAAGCCGCAACAGCAGATACAGCGCCAGCCCCACTGGCCCAAACAGAAACGTCAGCACTAAACAAGGGAGCACGAACCAGTGGGAGATCCCAAGCTGTTGCGAATCCCGCACCTCCCAACTACCAATGAAGAGGTCGAACGCGAGGTAGTGGATCCAGCCGGCCAGCAACGCGGTAGGAACACTGAACAATGCAGCCACCTGTTGGAGCGAGTTGAAGCCTCCGCCCGGTGCCTTGGGGCCGGTGAGCAGTAGCCATGCGTAGAGCGCTGCAATCAGCAGAGGCGCGACGAAGGTGGTGATGCGTTGCGTCCAGCGCCAGCGCGGCAGAAAGACGAGCAACAGCCAGCAGGGCAGGATCGCGGTGCCGCACAGCGAGAAGAGTTTTTCCGGGCTCATGACACCGGACTATACGATAGATAGTGCAGCTCCTGTTCAAAGAAATGGTACGAGGATTTTGGTTAGGTTTTGCATGATGAATAAGACGGCCAATACGACGCAGGCTGACGTCGCCGCAAGCGAGCTCTCCGTTAACGCTGCGTTGCGCCTGCGGAAGCACGCCGACTACCAGCGGGTGTACGGGTCCAGCCGTAAGCAGTTCTCGAAGCAGATGAGCTTCTTCTACTCGCTGCGCCCTGCGGAGGGGCCGGATGGCAAGGTTCGCCGGTCGGACACGACTGGCCCTCGTATCGGCTTGACCGTGGGCAAGGTGATGGGCAAGGCGGTTGACCGCAACCGCATCAAGCGTCGTATGCGCGAGTGCATCCGCCGCCACGCCGGGCTGATTACCGCGCCGGTGGACGTAATCCTGCATCCGCGCAAGATCGTGTTGGAGCTGGAATTCGCCCAGCTGGAGCGAGAGGTGGCGCAGGTCTTCAAGCTGATTCAGACGATGATTAGCAAGGATGCCGCGGCCGGTATTTCGCCTGTTATTCACCAGAACGACAAATATCAGAAAGCCAAGCCTCAGAAAGACGTCCCCCAGAAAACCAAGCCCCAAAAACGCGCCCCCTCGAAAGCCAGTCAGCCGGAAAGCTCACAGCCGGTATGAAGGCCGCGCTGCTGCGAGCGGCCTTCTGGCTGTACGGCCGGGTTCTCTCGCCCATCCTGCACAGCTTTGGGCGCTCGCGTTGTATCTATCTGCCCACCTGCAGCGAGTACGCCTACGTTGCAATGGAACGGTTTGGCGTGCTGCGCGGTGGCGCGATGGCGCTGCGCAGGATCGGTCGATGCCATCCGCTGGCTGAAGGCGGGTACGACCCCGTCCCGGACCGCTAGAGTCCGGTACATCTGGTTAACGCCTCTCCGCCCTGCGGTTGCAGCGGTTTTGGCAGCGGGCATTTATCATAAGAGGTAGCGCAGTTTTGGCCGCTTGGGCGTCGGACCGACTCTTTCGACCAGGACGTCGTCTCTAAGCGCAGTGCTGTCTCTAAGTTTGAAGTGCGAAGTCTTCTTTACAGCTTTTCGCGTAGCAGGCTTTAAAGCTTTTATAGATGGATCGATCGTAACGATCACAGATAGGAAGTCTCTCTTGGCAGAGTTTAAGAACCCCGGGCAACAAGGCGGGCAAGATAACAAATCGCTGTTGGTGATGATGCTGGTGATGGTCATCGTGTTCTTTGGCTTGCAGTTCTACAACAAGAAGAAGAACCCGCAGACCCAATTGCCCAGCGCAACCACTCAGAGTGCTCCAGCCGCAGCCGGCAGCACTCCCTCCCCGGCAGTAGCTGCCTCCAGTGTTGCTACGCCCGGCGCAACCGCCAGCGCTGCAACCGCAGCCGCTCTTCCCGTAGTCCAGGGAACAGCCGAGGCCACTACGGTCGTCGAGAACGAGCTCTATCGCATCGAGTTCACCAACCGCGGCGCGCAGGTGGTGAACTGGCAGCTAAAGCGCTTTAAAGACTCCGACGGCAAGCCCCTGAACCTGGTGCATACCCAGGCCGCGCAGGTGGTTGGCTACCCGCTGTCGCTGTACACCTACGACGCAGCCCTGACCGACTCCTTGAAGAAGGCGCTCTATGTTCCCTCTGCTTCGGGCGTACTGGCTGCCCCGGCGTCGCTGACGTTTACCTACTCGGACGGCGCGACCCAGGTGAAGAAGACCTTCTCCTTCGACGAGACCTACGTCCTGAAGGCCGATGTACAGGTCACTCGCAACGGCGCTCCGGTACGTGCATTGATTAGCTGGCCCGGTGGCTTTGGCGACCAGGACAACGCCAACGCCTACAACGGTGCGCAACTCGACACCATGCGCGAGGCCAAGGTCGACCACATCGCCCCCAAGAAGGTCGCCGGTGGCGATACCATCAACGGGCCTATTGATTGGGCCGGCGTCAGCGATATGTACTTCGCAGCGATCTTTCTGCCGGACTCTCCCAGTACCGCCACGGTCGCGACCCTCCACTCCCAGCTCGACGTAGCCAAGACCATCCGCAACACCGGGATCGGCTCTGGCGTTCCCTCCAAGGGCGCCATGATGGTGCCGATTCTCGGCGCTGCCCTGGGTGACGTCAGCGGCCATACCATCACCCGCATCTATGCCGGCCCCAAGGCTGTCAGCGTCCTGAAGGCCGTCCACGCTGCGACCGATGGCATCACGCTGGAGCCGCTGCTGGACTTTGGCTTCTTCGGCTTCTTCGGCAAGTACCTCTTCCTCTCGCTGCAGTTCATCCATGCGCACATTGCGCCAAACTGGGGCTGGTCGATCGTCATCCTCACCATCCTGATCAACCTGCTGATTCTTCCGCTGCGCGTCAAGACCATGCAGAGCGGCCTGAAGATGCAGCGCATCCAGCCGCAGATGGACGCGATCAAAGAGAAGTACAAGAAGTTCAAGGTCACCGATCCCAAGCGGAACGAGATGAACGCCGAGATCGTCCAGCTCCAGAAGGACAACGGCGTCAATATGTTCGGCGGCTGTATCCCGACCCTGATCCAGTTGCCCCTGCTGTTTGCCTTCTTCGGTATGTTGCCCAAGGTGGTTGAGCTGCGGCAGGCACACTGGTTCTGGCTGCCAGACCTGACGGCGGCGGACCCGTACCATATCCTGCCCATCGTCATGGTGATCAGCCAGTTCCTGGTGCAGTTCTATACCCCCTCCCCGGGCGTCGATCCGCAGCAGCAGAAGATGATGGCCTTCATGATGCCCGCCTTCTCCGGCTATATGACCTGGAACTACGCCTCCGGGCTGGCACTCTACTGGTCGGTTGGCAACCTCATCGGTATCATCCAGCAGGCGGTGATGAACCGCACCAGCCTGGGTCGCGAAATGCGCGAGATTGCAGCCAAGCGTGCACGGCGTAAGGCAGGCTCCCCACCAACTTTGCAGGGACGTCGATAAAATCAAGAATTTTCTTGGTAGTATCAAAAGCACCGGGACCCATATACGTGACAACCAATCAACCTAAGTCGGTTAATTCTCTTCTGCGCTCAGTAATCGATAAGACTGGATTGCAACTGTCTTTTGTGTTATCGGGCAACTTCGATTCTGAGCCTGATTCACCATCCTCCACCCCGGGCAGCGGACAGTTGCTGGGCGAGTTTACCGGCCCGGACACACCCATGTTGACCAACCGGAACGGGGAGTTGCTGCACGCACTGGAGCACCTCGCCGCCAAGGTGCTGCAGCTGGAACCCGAGCAGCATGATCGTGTCTCGTTTGACGCGGATGGCTATAAGGAGACGCGGGACCGGCTGTTGCAGGAGTCGGCCGAGCGCGGGATCGCATCGGTCCGTGCTACCGGCCAGCCCTACTCCTTCCCGGTGATGAACTCGCGGGAGCGGCGTCTGCTGCATCTGGCGTTGAAGGAGTCCGGCCTGCCTACTGCTTCCAGTGGCGAGATGCCGCGGCGTTTCGTCGTGCTCTACCCGGAGGGCTCTGCGGCTTCGTCCCTGGAGCTGGCAACCGAGACACGCAGCCCAGCCCCACGGACTCCAGACCGCGCCCAGGCGATTCGAAACTCATTTCGCCGCCGCTAGCTTTCGCCGCTGCCAGACCAGAGTGGTTCTAGGGAAGATCTGCTTAAGTCTCCGGCATTCCCTCGGCGGCTAAAGCCGGGCTGTATACACGAGCTTTACGGCAGGACTAAAAGTCCCGCCCCTTCAAAACGATGACTTGTTCAGAGGTTCCCCAGTGGTTCTCCCCAAGGAGCTCTAGCCAGCCTGCTGCTGCCTGTTGTGTTCTGCCAATGGAGTCTGCATGGACGGCACCGCGGCAGTGGTAACCTGCTGCGGACGCAGGTTGAAGTCCGGCTGCCCGTCCAGGTACGCGTGCCACTCCTCGGACTCCGCTACCTGCTTGAGCTTCGCAAGATGCTGCTCCAATTGACGAACCAGTCGCTTGCGCAGATAGAAGCGCATGGCGATACGCCCCATAAGACCGGTCGGAGGCGTGAAGCGAATCTCCTCACGGATGCGGGTGCCATCGTTGAAGGGAGCAAAGTGGTGCTCATGCTCGTAGCTCACGTAGGGGCCTTTGACCATGACCTCGCGGTAGTAGCTTACCGGACGAAACACATCGATCGAGGTCTTGAGCAGGGTGACTCTTAGGAAGGTCCTGCGCTGCCAGGTGATGGTATCGTTCGGCCCGATCAACCCAGAGCTCGGGCCTTCCATCGGGCCGTCATTCATGCCGTCGAGTGCGCGCTGCAGATCAATACTGCGGGAAAGACGGAAACATCGATCCATGGGCGCCTTCACCATCTTTGTTATGCGGATCGTTTCCATAGGCCCAGCTGCCATCCTTACCTGTTGCAGCGTTCAGTGGTTAGTTCACTTCTTCAGCAACTTACGCTGACATTTGAGATGCATTGGACCACGAAAGGGTTGGGCATTGAAAGCCAGAAAAGGTCAAAGAATCAATCTCTTAACCTTGGCGGAGCAGGGCGCTCGGCTTATTTCACGTCCTCCGGCAGAAATGTTCGCCACTCCTCCGATTCGGCGACGCGCTTCAGATGTTGCAGACGGCGGTGCAAGAGATCGGAGATATACGGCACAAGAATATGCTTCGCCACCAAATCTCCCAGGAAGCCGAAGGGCAGCGTAAAGCGGATCTTATCGTGCAGCAGGGTGTGTCCGCCGATCTCCGCGAAGGAGTGGTCGTGATGGAAGCGCTTGAAACGCCCCCGGCCCTGTGTGTCCTGAAAGAAGTTGGGACGGTCATACCGGGTAATCAGGCTCTCGTGTATCTGCGGCATACCAAACTTCCAGCCCTGCCATATTAGTTGGTCGTTTGCTTCTACCAGCCCTGTGGTCTTGCCGGAGAAAGGCTTCATGTTAATGCTGAGCGCGACCAGGTCAATGCTGGTAGACAGCAGAAAGCAACGGTCTATCGGCGCATTGATGTGCATCGTGTCGCTAATCGTGTACATGCCCAAACCGTCAGCTCTCCTCAGGTGCTCTGTCTAATCTCGCATAGATGGCGAGTTATCGTGTAGTGCTTCTTTCTACGGAATCGAAACTTCCCTACGTGAACGGCTCCTGCGGATTGGAGACGGCCTGTTCCGCCAGTTGATGGCAGGCATGACACAGCAGGCGGGTATTTGCCTCGGTATACCCTTCCAGCGCCTGTAGCCGGTGCAGCTCTGCACCCTTCTCCGGCAGCGGCTGCGCGCACTCATAACAAAGCCCGCGCTGGAACTTCCGCTTCAGGTCCTTCAACTTACGGCGTTGCGTGGGTGTGCCACGCTCATCAAACTCCAGCCGCTTGAGGATGTAGCGTCGCAGCTGAAACCGCAGCTCCGGGTCATCGGCCGCAGCGGAATCGATCAAGCTGCGAGCCTGCTCCAGGATCTGAATCGCTTTCTGCCGGTCTTCGTCTGAGAGCGTGGCCATATCAGTACTCCTGGTCTGTGATCGTAACTAAGGCCCTCTATGACCAATCTATGCCCGAGCAGTACGTTTGGGTGAGGACTTGCTATCGCAGATCCTCACCAGTTCATGCAAGGAGTACACCGCGGCCCTGCGACCGCTGCTTTCAGCCAGCACCTTCAGGATCCTCGCCTCGACCATGCGCTCCAACAGCTTCATCATCTGCGGGCGCTGCGGCATACCCGGATGCTTCAGCAACGCATTCGCCTTGAAGACCGGCTGGACGAACATGGCGTCCAGCATGGGAACTCCGTAGCGAGTAGACGTAATCTCCACCATCCGCGTCTTCAACCTCTCATACAGCTTGATGACGGTCGCGACACGCTCGCCGTTGCTGTCCGCCTGGACCCGCACCGCGTTGACGAAGAAGAGGCACCAGCGGTCCCATGCCGCGCCGCCTTGCCGCAGATCTTCCAACCGCGCGATGTACTCATCCCGATGCTCATCCAGATACTCCGAAAGATAGAACGACGGACTCGACAGAATCTTCTTGTCATACAAGAAGAGCGGGATCAGGATGCGCCCGATACGCCCGTTGCCATCCAGAAATGGATGCAGGAACTCGAACTGGGCGTGGACCAGCGCCAACTGCACCAGTGGATCGCGCTCGTCCGAGTGATAGTAGCGCTCCCAATTGTCCAGCCCTTGCATCAGCCGCTCCGGGCTGGGTGGAACGAAGGTCGCCTGCTCGATCGTCGACCCCGGCCTGCCCAGGAAGTTCTGAATGCGGCGGAACGATCCAGGCGCCTTGTTGTATCCACGCACGCTGGTCAGCAACACCTTGTGCAGCTTCAGGATCAGGTTCAGGCTGAAGGGCCGCGTCTTCAACTCACGCTGCGCCACCTTCAACGCCATGCGGTAATTGACGATCTCCTCGATGTCCAGCTTCTTGCGTTCGCTCTCCTGCTCCTCGCCAGCCTCATAGCGCAGCACATCGCTGATCGTCGCGATGGTGCCTTCGATGCGGGACGAGAGGACTGCCTCCTGCGTCGCAAGCGGCGTCCGCAGCAGGGCCGGGTTGCGTAGATGCGATAGCAAGCCATCGAACCGCGCAACGGCACGGTTGGCCTCGCCCAAGGCAGGCACCAGCTCCGTCCAGTTCAATGTCTCAATCGGCAACTTCTCTGCGATAGCCGGTTTCATGGAACTTCCTTGTGTATGATTTTGCTTTCTAAATCATACACAAAAAAGTTTGATGTACATTTTTCATACACTAACTTTTGCAGCTAGAGCGTCGCGGACTTGCCCTCAATCAAGCTCTTGGCCCGCTCAATAAACTCCGTTACCGAGACACTGCCCTCATCGCCTTTGCCACGCGTACGAACACTGACAGACTCGGTGTTCGATTCCTTATCGCCAAGGATCAGGACGAAGGGCACCTTCTGCAGGGTGAACTCGCGGATCTTGGCGTTCATCTTCTCATTACGCGTATCCAGTTCCACGCGGAAGCCGGCAGTTTGTAGCTGCGCCTTCACTTTTTCGGCATACTCCAGGTGCTTCTCGGAGATGGGTACCAGGCCGATCTGCACCGGCGCAAGCCATAGTGGAAAGGCACCGGCGTAGTGCTCGATCAGCACGCCGAAGAAGCGTTCCACCGATCCGAACAGGGCACGATGGACCATGATCGGCTGATGCAGTTCGCCATCCTCGCCCTTGTACTCGAGATCGAACCGTGCCGGCAGATTCCAATCGAACTGTACCGTCGACAACTGCCACATACGCCCCAGAACGTCGACCAGCTTGATATCGATCTTCGGACCGTAGAAGGCAGCCTCGCCCGGAATCGTCTTGTACGGAATGCCCTTCGCATCGAGCACCTTGGTCAGTGAGCCGACCGCGCCATCCCACTTCTCCGCACTGCCGATGAACTTCTTATCCGCCGGGTCCCACGTCGAAAGCTCCACCTTGAACTCCGCAAACCCGAAGGTCTTCAGAACCGACTCGGCGAAGTCGATGCAGTCCGCGATCTCGCCTTCGATCTGGTCCGGTGTGCAGAAGATGTGCGCATCGTCCTGCGTAAAGCCGCGCACCCGCAGCAGCCCGTGCATGGTGCCCGAGCGCTCGTAGCGGTAGACATTGCCCAACTCTGCGTAACGCTGCGGCAGGTCGCGATAGCTGCGCGGCGAGTTCTTATAGATAAGGATGTGGCCCGGGCAGTTCATCGGCTTCAGCCGATACTCCGCGTCGTCGAGCTCCATCGGCGGATACATATTCTCGCCATAGTTCTCCTCGTGGCCGGAGATCTTCCATAGTTCGCGCCGCATGATGTGCGGCGTATAAACCATCTCGTACCCGCGACGGAGACATTCATCGCGCATCCAGTCTTCCATCGCCTTGCGGATCAACCCGCCCTTGGGATGCCAGAAGATCAGGCCCGCACCTGCTACCTCCTGGATCGAGAAGAGGTCGAGCTGCTTACCCAACACACGATGGTCGCGCGCCTTTACCTCTTCCAGATGTTTGAAGTGTGCGTCGAGGTCCTTCGCGTTGAAGAACGCCGTTCCATAGATACGCTGGAGCTGCTGGTTCTTCTCATCGCCCAGCCAGTACGCGCCGGCAATCGACATCACCTTGAACGCCTTGACCCGCGACGTGGAAGGCACGTGCGGCCCGCGACAGAAGTCCGTAAACGCGCCGTTCTTGTACAGCGAAATCTCATCGCCCACTTTGGTGAAGCGTTCGATGAAGTGCACCTTCATGAACTCACCCTGCGCCGAGTAGTCCGTCAGTCCCTTGTCGCGCGACTCTTCCACGCGCACGAACTTCTCGTCGCGTGCGACGACCTCCGCCATGCGTGCTTCGATCGCGGCGAGATCCGCCTCGGTGAAGGGAACCGAACGATAGACGTCGTAGAAGAAGCCCGCATCCGTCGCTGGCCCATGGCCCAACTTGGTCTCCGGAAACAGCTCCAGGATCGCCGTCGCCATGACGTGCGCGGCAGAGTGACGCACCACCCGCAGCGCTGCCGGGTCATTCTCCTTCAACAGCTCCAGCGCAACATCCTCCGTCAGCGGAGCGGAGAGGTCCACCAGCCGCTCGCCGGACTCCTCCGTACCGTACATCGTGTCTTCCGAGGCAGCGTCGTCCGTGGGCGCAGCGGTCTCAGTCCCGGCCAGCGGGCGGATGCGGGCAACCACCACCGCAGCAGCGAGCCGCGGCGAGATGCTGGTGGCAATATCAAACGGTGTGGTGCCGGGCGCGACCTCGCGGATGGAACCGTCGGGGAGTTGAATCTTGATCAAGTGCTGACTCCTATCGTGAACTCTAAGCATATTTCCTTTAGCGCAAGCGCACCACTCGCATCCCACAATCGTTGCAGCCGCATCCCCCGAGAATTGCGAAAGAAGTCCTGTTTTCCGTTCCATAATGGGCATACGACAAAAGTACGACTCACTCGACACACCTCTGTTTCACGGCGATTCTTACTATCTTTATCAAAATGGGAGACTTTTCAATGCAGGTACTACTCCGCAAGTCGGATGACATACAGGACAAACACGATGTTCAATGCAGTGTTTGCAACCAGCGCTTTCGCATCTACTGGGAACGCACCTCCGACAGCGAACGCGCAGCGATGCGTGTCATCGTGCTCTCTGAGTTGAAGGCACAGCACAACAACGACCTAACCACCGCCGCCCACCCTTCGGCCCTCTTCAACGTTCCCAACTGGCAGGGCCCTGCACAGTTCTCCGGCGCGGCCATGCTCGGTGGACTCTCGACCATTCGCCGCGCTGCCCCGGCAGAGCTGGACTACACCTCCAAGCGCGTCTCGTAAGGCGCAAACAAGCAGGGTGGACGAAACAGAGGTGTGCCGGAGGGTAGGTCCGGCACACCTCTGCTATTTGATGTTGCCCAGCTTTTATGCCAGACTGCCGAAGCGGTAAGCTTTTTCCTGAAGAAGCCTGTCCAAAAGATTCAGAGGGAGCAGCGCATCGGCATGACCACACCATCCTCCCAACCCGACTCAGCCCAACACAGCGGCATCAGCTCCGGCATCGGTCTGGCTGGCTTCCTGTTGCTCTGCTACGCGGTCGCTGCGGTGGGTGCGCTATCGACGATCCCCAACATCCCAACCTGGTACGCCGCCCTCACTAAGCCCACCTTCAACCCACCCAACTGGATCTTCGGCCCTGTCTGGACGCTGCTCTATACCTTGATGGCCATCGCCGCGTGGCTCGTCTGGCGTAAGCCCTCCACCAGCACCACCCGCCTGGACGCCCTGATGGTCTTCGGCCTCCAGCTCACCCTGAACTTTCTGTGGACACC
>JANYER010000219.1 GCA_025359825.1 Granulicella sp. | reverse complement strand
CCACCGGCATGACCGCCTGGAACCTCTTCCCCGCCGACACAAAATACTTCGGCCCCGGCAAAGACGGCGTGCCCCAGTCAGCGATGATCAACTACCGCGTGGACAATCTCGGTGCCCTGCTCGAACAGCTCAGCGCCATCGGTATCTCCAGCGATCCAAAGCGTGAAGACCACGAATATGGCCACTTTGCCTGGATCACCGACCCCGAAGGCAACCGCCTCGAATTGTGGCAACCGCTGGCCAGCTAGTCTCAAAAATAAGACAGTCACGCAACAGCACCGGTCCATCCGGTGCTGTTTTGTAAGCGTGGAATTACACCCCGGAAATCCACGCCCCCTTCGACTACCATCAGTCGAGTAGCTACCCTCTTCAAAAATCAGGAAGTCTTAAGCTGAACACCCCAAACCCATCTCTCCCTACCAACCCCTGCAACCCGGGCCGCATTGAAGTCATCACCGGCCCCATGTTCTCCGGCAAGTCCGAGGAGCTCATCCGCCGCCTGAAGCGCGCTCGCATCGCCCGCCAGCGCGTCGCCTGCTACAAGCCGGACATCGACCTCCGCTACCATCGCACCGCCATCGCCAGCCACAGCTCCCAGACCCATGACGCCGTCACAGTCGCCCCCACCAGCGACCGCCTCCGCGACGACCTCTTCAGCCCTGCCATCCCCGGCGGCGCGCCCAAGATCCACGAGGTCGATGTCATCGGTCTGGACGAAGCTCAGTTCTTTGACGCAGGTATTATTCCGCTCGTCCTGGAACTCGTCCACCTGGGCAAGCGCGTGCTGCTCGCCGGCCTCGACACCACCTTCTCGAACGAGCCCTTCGGCCCCATTCCCGCCCTGATGGCCATCTCCGACGAGGTCACCAAGCTCTCTGCCGTCTGCATGACCTGCGGCGCGCCCGCCATCCACACCCAGCGCCTCGGAGCCAGCCAGGAGCTGGTCGTCGTCGGGGCCGCCGGCCTCTACGAAGCCCGCTGCCGCGCCCACTTCCACCCCTATGTGGACGAGCACCAGTCCGAACAGCTCGACCTACCCACTCCCTAAGGCAATAACCCGCCCAGTTCCCCCTCAGAAGCACCTCTGCACCACGGGACGTGCTGCAAGAGGGCATGAACCGGACTAGGCCTTCTTCGCCGGAGCCATGCGCGCATACAGCGCAGCCAGCGCCTGTACGCCGCGGTCGGCCTCGCCTCGGTCCGGTGTCTCGTTGGTCTCGTTCCAGCCCGAGGCCTCGCCCTGCTCGCTCGACTGCACCACGATGCCGTCCCGGCGAGCCAGAACATTCAGCGTGCCGAACTGCAGTCCGTAGTTCACATCCTGCTGCGGAATCAGCCACGCAATCTGCCCGCGCACCGGCACGAGAGACTCGTCCTTCCACAGCGCCCGCGCGCCATAGCCGGTGCAGTTGAAGATCACCTTCTGGGGCAACAGGGCCAGGTCGCCGGGCGCCTGGAACTCACGCATCTCGATCTTTCCACCCTCAATCAAGAAGTCCGTACTCAACTGCCGCGAGTAGTCCGCTACGTTAAACGTCAGCGTCGTATTGCGTCGCGCATGTTTGGTCGGAAACGGATGGCTCCCCGGTGGCAGGTCCATCCCCTTCGCCGTGATGTCCCGTATGCGGTTTTGGTAGCGGGCAAAGTCCAGCACCGTGCCGTCTGGCGCGACCTCTTCTTTGCGCGGGCCGGTGCGGCCTGCCCCCTCTTCATCCCACAAGCTGTAGCGATCGGTGTACTCAATCGGGCTGCCTGCCATCCCCAGAAAGCTCTGGTACATGGACCACGAGGTCCGCGCCATCTCCTCCCACTGCTCCGCAAACCCCGGCGCGGCCTTCGACTCAAACGACACCCGCGAGTCCGGCGTCCATCCCCCGGTCGCACGCGACGACCGCGTATACGGAGCACGCTCCTTCGCGTAGATCGTCACCTTCGCCCCGGCCCGCTGCAGCAGCGTCGCCGAGGTCAGCCCCAGCGCCCCCGCGCCTATCACTCCAACCTCTTTGCCGTTTACGCTCCCCCCCAGCGCCTCCTGCGCCTTGCGCACCGCCAGCGTAGCCGAGCCCCAGGAGAGCGACCAACCACTGCCGCCATGCCCATAGTTATGCACGATGAACTTCTCGCCTCCTCGCTCGACTTCGAGCCGTGGACCCGCTGGACGAAACGGCCGCAGACACACCGTAATCCGGAAGATGCGGTCCTCATGCGCGCGAATCGGAACCAGCGTAGGCACAGCATCGTAGAACGGCAGAGGAGCGAGCCCCTGAGCAGCCGCCGCTACCGGCAACTTTCGCGCACACCCAGCCAGAAAACCCGCTCCAGCCACACTGCCGGCACCCTGCAAAAAATCGCGCCTGTTCATAGAACTCCAGTTACAACACTGAACAATTGGTACAGATTGAAGACGCTCCTGCCAGCATTCGCTCTGGCAGTTCAATCCATCAAAAACCTGAAAAAGGGAAAGTCACCTCTGTTATACCGCATCCCCCACACAACCCCGGAGCACGGTACCCAGTTGAAAAACGCCTCTCGAATCGTCCCCTGCCACACTGCTCACACCAAAGCCCGGTTTTCAAGGGCTTGCGGTATCCTTACCAGCAGTATCCTTAGGCAGCAGTCACAACTTAGTCCTTCTACGCAGCATCCGAACATTCAGGAGACTTCCGTCATGCGCTTTACCACCGTAGCCCTTACTCTCAGCCTCATCGCCGCCCCGGCTCTGGCCCTGGCCGCTCCCGCAACCACCTACAAGGTGGCTCTCAAGAACGCCAAAGGCGAAGACGCCGGCACCGTCACCTTCCAGCAGGCCAAGAAGGGTGTGAAGGTCAAGGTTCAGCTTAAGAACCTCCCCGTCGGCGAGCACGCCGTCCACATCCACGCCAAGCCCCTCTGCGAGGCCCCCGACTTCAAGACTGCCGCCGGCCACTTCAACCCGGAGACCAAGCAGCACGGCTTCCAGAACCCCATGGGCCATCACGACGGCGACCTGCCTAAGAACGTCATGGTCGGCGAAGGCCACCTTGGCGAGGCCAGCTTCACCCTCAACTACATCTCCCTCGATCCCGCTGCCCCCAACTCCATCCTGGCTAACGGCGGCACATCCGTCGTCGTCCACGAGAAGGCGGACGACATGAAGACCGACCCCACCGGCAACGCGGGCAACCGTCTGGCCTGCGGAGTCCTCACCCCCGGCAACTAAACCTTAACAACACATTAACGCCCGTTGAACCATCCGGAACGCCCATGCGTATAGAGAGCATGGGCGTTCTACACATAGCGATCCCGCATCCCGGCAGCTTCTACAGCCAGCGCCCCCCGGCGCGTCGGCTCCCTCGCCCGGCCAAGCCTGCAACCTCTGCTGCACCTGAGATTAGCGTTCCCGTCGCACGACAGGACGCGCAGCCATCCTCCGTACGCGATACACTGCTTCCACCATCCAAAGCCTTCGAGGTAAAGTTGCAACGCACGCCGGAACAGGAAGCCGAGCAGGAAGCCGTCAGCCGGTTGGTCCGCCAGTGCATCGCCGGCGACCCGCAGGCGAGGCAGCAGCTCGTCGTCTCGCAGCACCGGCGCATCTACGCCATCTGCTACCGCTTCACCGGCTCCTCCACGGACGCTGAAGACCTCACTCAGGACGTCTTCCTCAAGCTCTACAAGAACCTCTCCAGCTTTGACACCCTCAAGGGCAGCTTCCAGACCTGGATCACGACCCTCGCCCGCAACCTGCTGGTCGATCACTTCCGCCGCACCCGCCTTGATCGCGCCTCCGACTCCCTCGACGCCAGCTTTGACGGCGAAGAGGACGGCCCCACCATGGGAGACCGCCTCGCCGACACCCGCC
>JANYER010000175.1 GCA_025359825.1 Granulicella sp. | reverse complement strand
CCAGCCGATGCCGACGCGCGTGCCCTCGGCGAGACTTCTTACGCCAGTGCCAACGGCCGTGACGACACCGACGATCTCGTGGCCGGGGATGAAGGGATACTTGCTCATCCCCCAGTCGTTGTCGATCAGGTGAACATCGCTGTGGCACATGCCACAGTGCGAGATCTTCACCTCGACCTCTTCGGCGCCAAGGCTGCCGGGGTCGTACTTGTAACGCAGCAGGTGCGCACCGGCCGCGTGTACCGCCAACCCATGAATTTCGCTCATCTCGTTTGAAATCCTTTGCTGTCGCGTCAGTAGCTCCGGAAGCCGGACCCTTTCGATGCTACATCAGGCCGGAGGATGTCGTTATCCAAAGGCACTCTGCACAGATGTTCTCGGGGTTCCGCAAGGTTTGCGGCGGTGCTGACACCGCCTCGTGGTTCAACGTTTCGATGGCGGTTCCGTCTATAACTTGAGGCGGATGCGGTGCTGCGGCACCTGTCGCCTGCATCCTAACCACTCGTGATGTCCGGAATTCGGAGTAGAGTTTTGAAGATGACAGTTTGTCGATTCCCGCTGCTAGCGCTTTGCGCCATGACCATCGCCTTATCGTCCGCCGACGCGCAAACACCGGTGCCTGCTCCTGTGCCGCCGACCGCACCGCCGGCATCGGTTCCTGGTGACGCGGGGCCGCAGACGGATCAAGGGCCGCTCATCATCAAGAAGAAATCCGATTCGCCTGACGTTCCCCCACCTGCCGCGCCGGATCGCGAAAAGATCAAGAATCCGAATGGCGAGACGTTTTCGCTTCGGGTGGATGTTCCGATCGTGTCGCTTGACGTGAACGTAATCCTCGATAAGACTCACCAGTTTGTACCAGGGCTCAAGCCTGCAAACTTTCTCGTGCTCGAAGACGGCGTCGAACAGGATGTTCAGTCGGTACGGATCACGCAGGCACCGATCACAGCTGTGATGCTGCTGGAGTTTGCGGCTAATAATTACAACTACATCCGCGATATGCAGAACTCCGCCGTAGGGTTCTATCGCTCGCTGAAACCGGATGACTACGTGGCGGTGATTACGTATGACATGCGCACGCATATCCTGACTGACTTTACGAGCAACAAGGAGATTGTCGCCGAATCGATCCGTTCGCTCAGCATTCCGGGTTTCTCAGAGACAAATCTTTTTGACGCGCTGTACGAAACTTTAGATCGGACGAGTCGCATCGAGGGCCGGAAGTACATCCTGCTGATCGGCAATGGGCGCGACACGTTCTCGAAGATCACGCTGGACAAGATACTGGCGAAGATTAAAGCTACTCCGAACGTGACGATTTTTACGGTTGGCACCGGAGCGCTCGCGTCTGAAATGGCTGATGCCGGTGGGGGGATGAGCGGGGTTGGCCGGATGAACACGCTGCAGGCGCAGAACCAGCTTCAGACCTTCGCACGCATGACCGGTGGGCTGTATTTCTATCCGATGTTTCAGGGGGCGTTGCCAGATATTTTCGCGCAGATCAGCGACTCGATACGCAACCAGTACGTACTGACCTACCGGCCGACAAACAACAAGAATGACGGCACGTATCGCAAGGTGAAAGTGCTGCTGGTTGACAACGAAGGCAAGCCGCTGAAGATGCAGGACGAGAAGCAGAAGCCGCTGAAGTATTCGGTGGTGGCTCGCGATGGGTATAACGCCAAGAGGCCGGTGGAGTAGGTGGAGGATGGGATGCTGAAGGTTGACCCCACCGACACTAATCCGTACACTCAGATGAGGGCGTCAGCAGCTATGTTGCGACCCCTTGAATCAACCGTGTTGCCCCCTCGTTCAATGGTAGGACTAGCGACTCTGACTCGCTCGATCGGGGTTCGAATCCCTGGGGGGCAACCAAACCTTGCAGCGCCCGCATTGCGGCGTACCTCTTGTTGCCGCTGGCTGTCTACCTTTACCTATCCCTGACGCTGACGCAGCACCACGAAATCTCACCGGCTTGACTGTGCAAAACGGTCCAAGCCGGAGGTCGGCGCTTGACTTTGCCTTAGTTCCCGTCGCGCGTCGACCTAGGAGCTTGTTGAAGAATGCTATGTGGGAGCGGGTTTTCAGGTACGAGCGATAGTTTGAGGGGTTATTGGGTGGTTGGATGTGAGTTGTTAGACTGACATCGCGCAGCCGAGTTGTTTGAGGAGGGCCATTTTGGCCCTTCCGCGCATTTTCAGGCGCAGCTCTGCTGTGGGCCTTGCAGCGTACGTTGTGCGATCAGCCTGGGCAGGCGCATCAGGTTGTGGGCCGCGCACTGGAAGACGAACGCGGCATCGACCTTGTGCAGCCCTCGCAGCTTTACCTGCTGCATGGAGCCGGTCTGCTTCAGCCAGCCGAACGGCTTTTCGACCAGCCAACGGCAGCTCAGGCTGATGGCATAGCCAGGGTGCCGGGTCGTCCTTGCATCCATGTTCGAGCGCCTCCCGTTGTCGTTCTTCGTGAGGTGCGGCGTCACGTTCAGCTTGCGCGCGGCGGTAACAAAATCCTTCGCGTCATAGGCCTTGTCCGCGCCCACGGTGATGCGCCGCGATCTGTCCTGCTGCTTGTCCCCGAGCAGCAGCAGCGCGGCTTCGCGCTCGGCGTATCCGTCGGCCTGCGTCACCATCGCGCCGGCGATCAGGCCGTTGCGGTTCTCCACCAGCACATGGCCCAGATAGGCCAGCCTGGACTCCCTGCCGTAGCTCTTCCTGTACAGCCGGGCGTCCGGGTCGGTGGTCGATTCATGCGTCTCGTTGGAGCGCTTCTGGTCGTGGAAGTTCGTACCATCGTCGTCCCCTCCGTCCTTCTTCCTGAAGCTCTTCTGCGAAGCCCAGGCTTGAATCAGCGTGCCGTCGACGGTGACGTGATCGCTGGACATGAAGCGCTTGCACTGGCTCACCACGGCGGCGAAGAACTGCTGCGCCACCTCCGAGTTCAGCAACCGCTCGCGGTTCCTGGAAAACACGGCGTGGTTCCACACCGCATCGTCCATGCCCAG
>JANYER010000143.1 GCA_025359825.1 Granulicella sp. | reverse complement strand
GGCGGTATGTGGTGAGCTGTTCGGCATTGCGGCGTTCGCTCAACTCCGTTATCATCGAGTGGACGGTCGGCCCTATCGCGTGCCCCTGTTGCGCCCACCAATCGAGGGTAGGTCTTGCCGGAGCCGTTGGGACCGAGGAGGCCGAACATGGTTCCGGGTTCGATGGTGAAGCTGATGTTGTCGACGGCAATCTTGGTGTCGTATGCCTTGCGGACTTGTTGCAGTTCAACTATGGGCATGGGGTCTCTGGACTGTGTATTGCTTTCAGGCCAAGTTTAGCAGGGCTTTGAGGTGGACTTCGGATGAGTCGCTGCAATCTTGATAGCATCGCAATGTGCTGGAACTATCGACTCCAATTAAATATGTAAAGCGGGTGGGGGAGCGGGTCGCCGAAGGGATGGCGAAGCGGGGGGTGGAGACCGTTGAGGACCTGCTGTACCATCTGCCGTTCCGGTATGAAGACCGGCTGAATCCGCTGCCAATGAGTGCGCTGGTGGCGGGGACGATGTCTTCGGTGATTGGGGAGGTGCGGGGGAGTACGCTGCTGCGGACGCGGGGCGGCACCATCTTCGAGATGACGCTGGGGCAGGGGCTGGGATCGCTGAAATGTATGTGGTTCAACGGGACGTACCTGGAGGGGAAGTTCAAGCTGGGGCAGATGGTGGCGGTGTACGGGAAGCTGGAGCAGTCGCGGTCGGGGGGGCTGGGGAAGTTCAAGATGATTCAGCCGCAGTTTGAGATTCTGCCTTCGGCAAACTCTCCTGAGGCCGAGTTTGTGATGCTGGAGATGGGGCGGATTGTGCCGGTGTATGAGTCGCTGGGTGGGACGACTCCGTGGGGTGCGAAGCTGGGTTCACGCTGGCTGCGGCGGGTATTGTGGGCGATCTTTGAAGAGCTGGAAGAGACACAGGTGGAGAGCAAGCTGACGGAGACGCTGCCGAAGGCGATGCGGGAGCGGTTGGGGATTCCGGGCAGGCTAGAGGCTCTGCGAACCGTACACTTCCCGGTTGCGGGAACGCCGATGACGGAGCTGATGTCGTTTGCTACGCCGGGACAGAAACGGCTGATCTTTGAAGAGTTGTTTTACCTGGAACTGGGGCTGGAGCTGAAGCGGCGACGGATGCGGGAGCGGGTCGGCACGGTCTTCGCGACGAACGCGAAGGTGCGGGAGGCGATCAAGCAGGTACTGCCGTTCCATCCAACAGCTGCGCAGAAGCGCGTACTCGGAGAGATTGCAGCGGACATGCGTCGCACGCAACCGATGCGGCGTCTGCTGCAAGGAGATGTGGGCTCGGGCAAGACGATTGTGGCGATGCAGGCGGCACTGGTGGCGATTGAGAATGGCTTCCAGGCGGCGTTGATGGCGCCGACGGAGATTTTGGCAACGCAGCATTATCTTTCTGCACGGAAGCTTCTGGGTGGAGTAATCTCGCCCACTACGGGGAGGCCGTACCGGGTGACGCTGCTGACGGGGTCGCTGGATGAGGCGGCGAAGCGTGAGGCACGAGGCAGGATCTTTCGCGGGGAGACGGACCTCGCGATTGGCACGCACGCGCTCATTGAAGACAGGGTCGACTTCGAGAATCTGGGACTGGTGATTGTGGATGAGCAGCATCGCTTTGGCGTGCAGCAACGCTTCAAGCTGATGCGTAAGCCGAATGCTGAAGGCGTGAGCAGCGAGCCGGATGTGCTGGTGATGACAGCGACGCCGATTCCGCGGACGCTGGCGCTGACGTTGTACGGCGACCTGGATGCCAGCGTGATTGATGAACTGCCACCGGGGCGCACTCCGATTGTGACGCGGCGGACGACAGAGGCGCGCACTGCGGACGTGTGGGACTTTGTGAAGAAGCAGGTGGCTTTGGGTCGGCAGGTTTATATCGTGTATCCGGTGATTGAAGGTGCGAAGGACGATCAGCCGGAGCTGGACTTTGCGCATGATCCGGTGGCAGAGATTGAGCCTGCGAAGGTTGCGGGTGGGAAGAAAAAAGCAGAGCCATCCGCGTCGCTGCGGGCTAACAAACCAGTAGCTGCTTTGAAGAAGAGTGCTGGGAAGAAGGCTGTCAAAGGAAAAAAGCCTGAGAGCTTGTTTCCGAAGAAGCCACTGCGTGCCGCTGCGGATATGTACGAAGAGTTGCGGACCGGTGCGCTGGCCGGGCTGCGACTGGGCTTGCTGCATGGACGGTTGAGCGCAGATGACAAAGAGGTTGCGATGGCGCGGTTCCAGCGCGGCGATACGGATGTGCTGATTGCTACGACGGTGATTGAAGTGGGCGTCGATGTGCCGAACGCGAGCGTGATGGTGATTGAACATGCAGAGCGGTTCGGCCTGGCGCAGATGCATCAGCTCCGCGGGCGCGTAGGTCGTGGTGCGGCGAAGAGCTACTGCATTCTGATGACGGGTGGCCATGTAAGCGAGCATGCCGAGGCTCGGCTGGATGCGATGGTGCGGACGCAGAATGGATTTGAGCTGGCGGAGTTGGACCTGCAACAGCGTGGGCCAGGGGAGTTCTTTGGGACGCGACAGGCGGGGCTGCCGGAGTTTCGTGTGGCAAATCTGCTGCGGGATCGCGTCATGCTGGAGCTGGCCAAAGTGGAGGCAGCACGGTTTGTAGAGAAGCCCGATCCTGCGATGGCGCGGGAGGAGCTGGATGCGGTGTGGGCGCGGCTGAAGCAGCAGTGGCAGCGTCGGTATGGGTTGGTTGAGGCTTAGGCCTTGTGACTGAGAAGCAACTGCAAGGGCGAAGTACAAAAGCAACTGCTAGTGCAGAAGCAGATCCCTACGGGATGACAAACAAAAAGACTGTAGCTGGTCGCCGCTATCAGCCAGTCGCCGTTAGGAGGCGATGGCTGTGGCGAGTGTGGCGACGGAGTCGGAGACGGGGTGCGAGGTGGGTGCCTTCTTGGGACCGCGTTTGCGGGCTACGAGGATGCGGATACGCTCGATCATCTCAGCAGGAGAGCTTGCGCCCTTGGGCAGGAAGACGTCGGCGCAGACGGCGCGGTCGAAGGCGTTGACGGTGCCGGAGACGATCATGGCGGGCAGGCCGGGGTGGAGCTGCTTGGCTCGGCGGACGAGCTCGTTGCCGTCCATCTGGGGCATGAGGAGGTCGCAGAGGAGAAGATCGATGCTGCCGGGGATGGCGCACTCGATATACTCAATGGCCTCATGGGGGGTAAGGGCACAGACGACGCGATAGCCGCGTGTTTCCAGCAGAAAGGTTCGGACGGAGAGAATCTGTTCGTTATCGTCGACGCAGAGGATGGTCTTCTTAGGGCGCATGCGTACTCGGTTCTGCCGGAGACCGCCTTGTGGCGGAGTACGGCGGATGGGCCATCGCTTTGCAGGGTCCGCTGGTTTGCGGACGATGCAGCGGTGGTGCGGTTGAAACTTACCCCATGGGCCCGGCGAAGGCGTGGCTTCGGGATTCGGCACGAGAGGGGACGTCTGCTCCGGATGGCAGAGACGCGAAGAGACGAGGCTCTCGTGTCTACTGCCGAAGGGAGCAGTGCCCCCGGTGCCGACAAGCGAATGCCGGACCATGGGGTGCGAGAGAGGACGGTGCGGCGCAGGTTGCCTCGCTGCTGCCCGGTGGGCGCATGGGATCGACAGCAGCGGTAACAGCGAAGGAGACCAGGCCAGAAAAACTGGTGGTCCGGTTCGGCTGCTGATGCAGGCAGCGAAGATGCGCACTTGGGAGCGAGCGACTGCGAACAGTCGAACCTCTCTCAACTCAAATTGTCAGTAACTTCAGGCGAAAGTTAACGTCTCCAACAGCAGAGCCAAGCGGCAGTGATGTCGTCAACGCTTTCCGAGAGTACGAAGAGGAACCGAGGTTGGCAATGGCGAAGTTAGAGCGAACAGAGCGTGTCTTGCAGGTTGCGCATCCACCGATGAATGTAAACGTACCGTGAGTGCTGGCGATTATGCGGGTGAGGCTGTTGAAATCGTGCGCATCACGGCAGGAAAAAGCGTCCAGTTGCAACGGGAATGGTGCGGCCTGCGACGAACACATTTTCAACCTGGTTGTTCGTGAGCGTTGCCCGGACGTGAATGCGACTCGGACGCTGCATCTCAATTCCCTGCTCGAGCACGATGGCTTCCTCGCTGGCGACCACTCCGTGCTGCACGAGGTAGGCGATGGCGCATCCGGAGGCGGAGCCGGTGGCGGGATCTTCTCCGTTGTAGAACTGCATGCGTGCGTGCCACTGCGCGCCGGAGGCTGGGTCGGCGCGCGTGATGCAGTGGAAGAACTTTGCATCGGAGTTGCGAAGGTATGCACCGGCGAGATGCTGTGGGATGGCGAGACGCTTCGCGACGTCGAGAGAGAGCAGAGGCACGATGCAGAAGGCCATGCCCGTGGAGACTGTCTGAATGGGGAGCTCGGGGTCGAGGTCTTCAATGGATAGGTTGAGTGCGGCGGCGATGGCAGCATGATCGTGGATGTGGCCAAAGGTGGGATCGTTCTGGCGCATGGTGCCGAAGATGCCCTGCTCGTCTGCTAGGGCTGGCTTGAAGCGCACGGGGATAGGGCCTACGGGGAGGTCGAGGGTGATGGTCTCGGTGCCGCGCAGGGTGGGGTGGTTCCAGTAGAGCCAGCTTGCGGTGCCGAGGGTGGGATGGCCGGCGAACTGTAGCTCCTCCTCCACGGTGAAGATGCGGACCTGGACGCCGCGCTCACGTTCGATTTCGGGATCGCGAGGGAGGATGAAGGTGGTCTCGGAGAGGTTGGTCTCCTTGGCGAGCGACTGCATCTGCGCGGTGGTGAGGCCGCGGGCATCGGTGAAGATAGCGAGTTGATTGCCTTCGAGGGGACGCTCTGCGAAGACGTCAACGAGCGCGTAATCGAGAGTGTGGGGCGTGGATGCTGTATTTGACACGTTCAGGCCTCGTACGTATGTTGGAAGTAGACCGCAATGGAGACAACCTGCTCCATGCTAGCGAAGCTGGCTGCGGCAAAGTTCAGATGTAAAAATGGTTTCAATTTTGATAGAAGCTATGACGATGATGCTCAACATGACCTGTCTGTGCCGCTGCTGTTGCTGTGATGTTACGGGTGTGTGTGGATGAGCGAATCGAAGTAAGGCCTTCAAGATTCGAACGAAGACATCCAGAGCCCACCCAGAGCCTAGAGGCTGGGTGGGTTTTCTGTTCTGTCCGGCTTGCTGGCTGAATGTTTACGGCAGAAGGATGCATAATGAGTGGGGCGGTTCAGGCACATGCAATGTGTTTTGTACGGTCTGAGTACGAATGAGCACCGATGGCGAAGTGGCTAACGCGCTGGTCTGCAAAACCAGTATTCATGGGTTCAAATCCCATTCGGTGCTCCAAAAAATCTGATTTAAACCCAAGCTAAAACTTTTATTCAATGACTGGATTGCCGACCAGATGGAAGACGTGTGTGCGGGCTTGCATAAGAGCTGTGCTCTACGGAGAGCCCCTGTGGTCATTGGTATCGACCAGCTCTACTTCCCTGCTTTGGGAGAGGTTGGCTCCAGTAATGCGTCGACGCATGCGGCGGGTTTGTTGATTGGGTTGCAGCGGGCTACAAGGCCGCCAGGCAGGCCGACGGCAAAGCCGGTCCAAGAGGAGGGCTCGGAGAGCGGGTAGTCGGTGCTGATCATCTGCGCGCCGGTGGAGAGGACGAGGTCGCGGCGGGTGGTGTCGTTGGTGCGGGCCTGCTCGGTGCCTTCGTCGGTGCGGGTGCGGATGAGATAGCCCTGCTGGACGAGGTCGTCGATGGCGGCCTTGGTGCCGCCGTTCTGCTCGATGAAGGCTGCGTCGGGTGCGCCAGCGACGGCGTTGGTGAAGAGGATGCGGCCCTTGAGCGCGGGATGGCCGGCGGTGTAGATGGGGCCGACGTGGGACTGGTCCATCAGAAAGACGACGCGGCCACGGGCCTTCGCGAGGGTCGGCCAGTTGCCAGCGTGAACGGCGTCGGCGAGGCTGGCTGCGTTGCCACGGACTTCGTCGGGAGTGATGTACTCGCCGGGCTGAAAGACGGAGCGAATCTCAGCGTCCATAGCGTCGAAGAGCTCGGCGGTAAAGGGTAGCGCTTTGATGGCGTAGGGCATGTCCTTGGGGGTGTCTTCTTTGGTCTCCACGAGGATGAAGATGGGCAGGTGCTGCGGATGCTGCTTCGACCAGGTGCGGAGGGTGGTTAGGCAGGCGACGAAGGTATGGCAGGTGCTGCGCTGGTCTAAATCCTGGACGTGCATTACTTTGAAGCCGGGCTTGTCCATCTCGTAGTTGGGATCGAAGTCAGGGTCGGCAGGCAGGCCAGCGGCGGCCATCTGGCGGACGATGGCCGGATGCGCGTAGCGGCCGCCCTGGGGGTCGGCGAAGATGTCGATCTCCACTTGGCGGACGCCGCCGGTGAGCTGCTTGTCGAGCGGGGCGTGGCTGTAATCCAGTGCGCGGAGGGCCTTCGGGCTCTTGGCCTCGAGGAACTTACGCTCGTTGGGGGCGAAGCCGGAGTGGTAGCTGTTATGCGAGCCGATGACCTGAATCTGGTTGAGGTGGACGAGTTGGTCCTGCTTCTGTTGCTCGGACAGCTGGGCGGTTGCGTTGGTGGTGAGTGCCGCGAAGGCTACTGCTATAGCGGTTGATTTCAGAACCATCGATGTGCTGCGTTGTTGCGTCATGCTTGCGCCTCGTGAGGGATGGGGTACAGGATTGTGTGAGTGCCGATGCAAGCAGCGCCGTCTCTTGATGGAGACGGCGCTGCTTTGTTGGGTTCAGGTTCAGCGTGATTTAGAAGATGAACTTCGCGGCAAGCTGGAGCTGACGTGCGGGGTAAGCCGAGGTGATATTGCCGAAACTGCCGTTGCTGATGTTGCCGTCCGGAGCTTGATAGTTGACCTTGTTGAGGATGTTGAAGGCTTCTGCGCGGAACTCCAACTTGGACGCATCGCTCCAGAGCGGGATGGACTTATGCAGGCCAAGGTCCGTCTGAAAGAACGCGTAGGAGCGGATGACGTTTCTCGACACATTGCCGTACGGCGTGGTGTTGCCGTAGAGAGCATAGGACGGGAAGTCATAGCTGGCGCGCGGGAGGTAGCCGGTAAGCGCGGTCGCTGTTTTGACTCGTGCCGATTCGGGTGCCTTGATGGGAGTTCCAATGATGTGCTGCGGCCGGAAGGTGACCAAGTCGGTGGTGTAGAGCGGGCCAGTGGAGTTGGATGCAGTGGCCGACGAGCTGTAGTTGAGATTGACAGGCAGACCGCTGGTCATGGTGTTGACCGTGGTGAGCTGCCAACCGCCCAGGACGGTATCAGCAAGACGTCCGGCAGAGTTGCCGAACTTGCGACCGTGACCGTAGGGCAGATCGTAGACGATGGAGGTAGTGTTGGCCAACGGCTGGTCGTACCCGGATGGGCCATAGTCGTTGCGGGAGTTGGCGTAGTTCACGCGGGAGTTGTCGCCGTTCGAGGTTTCCAGGTGCCCGGAAGAGAGATCGAAGGTGCGGCTGTAGGTGAAGGAGTTGAGGACATACAGAGCACCGGCACGCTTCTCGAGTTTGACCTGCAGCGAGTTATAACTGGAGGAGCCGCCGCCGTACGCAACTTCGATGTCACCGAAGGACGCAACCGGACGACGAGCCTGGTAGGTTCCGTTGGTAGCTGCGTTGCAGAGCGTGACCGTTGCCAGGAGGCAAGGCGTTGCCTGGTTGTAGTCTGCGAGGATCTGCAGGTGTGTCCCCTTGTTGCCGACGTAGGCGACGTCAAGCACGACACCGGCGGGCAGCTGCTGCTGCACGCTGAAGTGGTAGCTCTGGACGTAGCCGGTCTGGAAGTTGGGCTTGATGTAACGCGAGGTGACCTTCAAAGGAACGAAGTAGGCCGCGCTGGTGAGTACGTTGGAGTAGCCCTGCTGGGTCTGACGGAAGCAGGCGGTCTGGTCCTGGGTGTCGTTGGTGCAACGGTTCAATCCGGGGGTCGCGGTAAAGGGGCTCGGGTTGTTGATGGCTGCGTTGACGACATTGGGGCCGTTGTAGGTCAGGTTATTCTCACCACCAGCACGGTTGAACTGCGTGTAGCTGATGCCGTAGCCGCCGCGAACGACGGTGCGGGGTGAATAGCTGTACGCGAAGCCAAAGCGGGGTCCGAAGTTGCTCATTGGGGTATGAACCAGAGCGCGATCGTAGATGCTGCCGTTCTTGGCCTGAATGAGGGTGTTGGTGGTGGGGTCGAAGTTGGCAAGCTTGTTGTCGCGCTCCCACTGGGGGGTGGCAATTTCATAACGAAGACCAACGTTGAGGGTGAGGTTGGGGAGAACCTTGACATCATCCTGGAAGTACATGAAGTTGAAGCGCTGACGCAGATTGACGACAGCGAAGTTGGTGAGCGAGTAGGAGGAACGGTTGCCGAAGAGGAAGTCTGCGGCAGCGCGGGCCTGAGCAATCTGCGTGGAGGCAGAGTTACCCGTCGCGGTATCGGTGGGGATACAGTTGGTGGATGTTGCCGTGGCGCAGGTGGGGAAGAAGGTAGACGACGGCCCAGTGGAGAAGGCGCTGGCGTAGTTGTCCTGTCCATAGCTGGGGTTGAAGTCGTTCACCTCGGTATGAACACCCTGGTACTCATAGCCGACCTTCATGGAGTGACGCCCCTTGACGAACGTGAAGTTCACCTTGGGGTTGAAGATGGTGGGGTTCTGGAACTGAGGGCTGGAGGGCTGAGCGCCAAACTGGGTAAAGCCGTTGACGGACTGAGCGTTGAGGTCGCGAACCAAGCTGGGATCGGTGGGGATGCCGTTGGTGATGCCGTTCTCCGTAAGCAGCGAGGGATGGCCCTGGCCGAATGGGACCTTGGCACCAAGGTTCTGGGTCCAGGCAAAGCGGATGTCGAGCAGCTTATTGGAAGAGATCACCCAGGTAGCGCCGCCTGCAATCTGCTTATTCTTGATGTTGACGTTGGAGTTGGCGTTACCACCGGCACGGCCACCGACGGTGGGCGGATCGAAGATGACGGTGGCGTGCTGGCTGTAGCGCCCGAAGATGCTGATCTTGGAGTTGAAGGAGTGGTCGATGCGAGCATCGCCCTTATCGTCCACGAGGGTACCGCGGGGGGAGTTGGTGTAGTTGCTGGAGTAGGTGTTGTAGGCCAGCGCAGCGGTGTTGGTGGGGAGTGCGTTGAGAACAGCCTTGCCGAAGGCAGTGGCTTCCGGAGCTACGTTGCCATTGAAGAAGCTGGTGCCGGTGACGGGGTTGTACAGCGGAATGGGTGAGGTAGTTCCATCCACGCGATGCAGCAGGAAGAGGCCAGCGCGCTGCTCTGCGTTGGGCAGCGTGACGCTGGTGGTGGGGTTGCGGAAGATGCGGCGAAGACCTTCATAATCCATGAAGAAAAAGGTGCGGTCCTTAATGATCCGGCCGCCAAAGGTGCCGCCGAACTGGTTCTGGATGAGGACCTGCTTGACGCCCTGCGCTGCGGGGAACGGACCGATGGCATTGAGGTTGGTGTTGCGGAGGTAGTCCCAAGCCTTGCCATGATAGGAGTTGGAACCACGCTGGGTAGCCACGTTGATGACGGCGCCCGAAGCGCGGCCATACTCGGCGGAATAGTTGTTGGTTTCGACCTTGAACTCGTTGACCGCATCGGGCGAGGGTGGAATGTTCTCGTTCGCAAAGCCTTGGTTGGAGGTGCCGTAGTTGTTGTTGTCGAGACCGTCGAGCAGGAAGTTGTTGAAGGCGGAGCGCTGACCGTTGACGTTGAACGACGCTTCGCGGCTGGAGGCTGTTTGGTTTTCAAGGAACGATTTGCGCGCACCGGGGACCAGCAGTACAAGGTCGGCGTAGGAGCGACCGTTGAGCGGGAGGTTCTCGACTTCACGCTGTCCGATGACCTGACCGCGAGAACTGGTCTCGGTTTCGAGCTCGGTGGGAGCGGAGCTGACGGTGACGGTTTCGCTAACGGAACCGGCCTTCAAGGCGAGGTCGACACGCTGACGGGCGTTGGTGGTGACGGTGAATGGCGGCGTCTGAGTGCGCTCGAAGCCTGTGGCCTCCGCCTTGACCTGGTACTTGCCGATCAGCACGCTGGGGAACTCGAAGCGGCCCTCGCTATCAGTGGTGGTGGTCTGGGCGATGCCGGTGGCTGTGTTGGTCAGCGTTACCTTGCTGTTGGCGATTGCAGCACCGGTGGAGTCTTTGGCGTATCCGAGGACGGATGCCGACTCAAACTGTGCGAACGCGCTCATCGCGGGCAGCAGCAGGAGCAGCGCCAGCGTTAAACGAAACCAAACGGACGACAGGAACGAGCTTGCCGCCTTCTTTGAAGTACTTTGCATGTCACCGTTCATTTTTGCCTCAATAGTTTTCTGCATGTTGTATCCCTGCTCAAGCGAATTCCCTCTGCGCTGACTTCAGCGCGGGAAACTTCACTGCGTAAAGTAGATGTATCTGAGAATTGGCGAAACATTACGCAACCTCAGTTAGCACTGTCAAGAAAAATCGGCTTACGGTAGCGGTAACGTAACTTGTACCCACTGTCCGTCTAAAGCTTTATTTCTCAACGTGTTGATTCCAAAGCCGTACATATATATCGCAAACTAAGACTGAACGTGTGCGAAACGCACCACACGTGCTGATCATCAGATCGAATCCCCGTACTTCCTATTGTCGAAGATGTCTGTGAATGAACCGTGAATAAGCGGTAACGTAATGAGAAAAAGCTATCGGAAACGTGATCGTCCGGGGTATCGAGGGCACTAAAAAGCCCTGAGACGGAGTGACCGGCTCAGAGCTTTTGGGGGTTTGGTTATGCTGACTACCAGGCGATCTTTTCGGGGAAGAACTCCGCGAAGAGGTCGTCGTAGTAAGGCTTCAGGGCCTTCATGTCGGGCTTGGTGTGACCCTTGGAGTAGAGGTCATACACGTTGAACTTGTTGACCCAGTCCAGCATCTCCACGTCGTGATCGGACATGAGATGACGGTACGCTCCGTGGCGGTGGGCTGCGTAGAAGGAGTGGTACTTCAACATGTAGAGCGACTCTTCCGGCATGTAGTTCTGCATCGCCTTGCCGATGTAGCCGTCGTGGCCGAAGGACATGTGCAGGTTGTCCAGGCCGCAGTTGGGCTTGTAGATGCCATATTTGGTCTGGTAGAGCGGGTTCTGAAGGTCGGGGTTGGCGCGGAAGTACTCCGGAAAGACGATGTCTTTGGAGTACGCGCAGCCGACCGGGAAGGTATCGCCAACAACGCCCCACTGGGGCTCGCCCCAGAGGCAGAGGACCTTGCCGAGGTCGTGGATGAAGCCGGTGAGCACAAACCAGCGGGGATGACCGTCCTTGCGAATGGCCTCCGAGGTCTGGAGGAGGTGCTCGATCTGGGTGAGGTCGGTGTCCGGGTCGCTATCGTCGACCAGGGTGTTGAGGAATTCAGCGGCCTCCCAGATGCTCTTCAGGCCCTTGTCGAGGCCGAAGTACTGCTTCTCTTTGCTCATGACGTAGTCATAGGTCTGGAACTGGTGGTTGAGGCGGTAGAACTCGGCGACGCCAGGGGTGGCCTTCTCGTCATACTGACGGAACTGGTCTTCGCTCTTACCTTCCTGGTAGCGGCCGGTGAGGAAATCATCCCATTCATCCATATCTTTCAAGGGAGCGTGAGTCGAGAGTGCAGGTGTAGCCATGGGAATCAGTCCTCCTGTAGGTAGTAACTTAGATCGGCACGCAGAGTTGCGTTACCGCTAACGTAGGCGTAACTATAAGCACAGCAACCGACACTTGCAAGCGAATTTTCTATCGGGGATGTTGTTTTTGTTGAAAACCCACAAACGCGTCGCTATAGTGCTCGATTACAGAGACTTAGCGCTGGGAGCCGATGGTGGACTCGCGGGCTACCAGCGAGGAGGGCAGCAGCATGCTGCGGGGCTCCTGATCGGGCTTGGCGGAGAGTTCCAGGGCGAATTCACCCGCGACGCGGCCCAGTTCGGCGGTGCCGTGGTCGATGGAGCTGAGAGGGACGCGTAGGTAGTTGGCGTAGCGCAGGTTGCCGCAGCCGATGAAGGCGATGTCCTGGGGGACGCGCAGGCCGGCCTGAAGAGTAGCTTCGATGGCACCAACGGCGGTGAGGTCGTTATAGCAGAAGACGGCGTCAGGCCGGGGGTTGAGCTTGAGCAGCTCCTGCATGGCCTGGAAGCCGACGATGTCGCCGGACTCCTCGACGCGCTCACGGATGATGATGTGGTCGTCCGGGGTGGGGAGGCCGTGCTCAGCCATGGCGCTCTTGAAGCCGCGCAGGCGGTCAAAGGAGGGGCTGGTGTTCTTGCCGCCGATGTGGGCGATGCGCTTACGACCAATCTCGATCAGGTGGCGGGTTGCCATCTCGCCGACCTGGACGTCGTCGGTGCCGACGAAGTGTGCGGCAAGGTGGGGGAAGTTGCGATCAAAGAGAAGGTAGGGGGTGCGGACGTCGCCCAGCTCGTAGAAGTTCCGCAGCTTAGCCTGGCAAGAGGCGATCAGCAGAACGTCGACGCCACGGCTGAGGAGGGTGCGGATCTCCTGCTGCTCGACCTCGGGATCTTCTTCGGAGGAGGCGAGGATGAGGGCGCGCTTGCTGGTGCGCAGAACACCGCTGAGGGATTTTGCAAACTCTGCAAAGAACGGGTGGACCAGGTCCGGCACAACCAGCCCGACGGTGTAGGTGCGACCGCTGGCGAGGCCGCGGGCCATCATGTTGGGCTGATAGTTCAGCTCCTTCATACGCTTGAGGACGCGGCGGCGGGTGGCTTCGCCGATATCGGCGTTACCGCGCAGCACCTTCGAGACCGTAACCACCGAGACGCCAAGATCGCGCGCAATGTCCTTCAATCTGACAGCCATACCTGCTCCTGAAGGATGATGGTACGCGATGGAGCGGAGGTCAAGCCAGAACCAGAGGCTTCAAACCGGAGATTAGGAGAAGCGGGTTCTCCGGTAAAGGCTCCAACCACCCGCGACTAGGCTCAAAGCCAGAACCACGCTGAGAGCGGCGACCCAGCGCAGGTCCATCACCAGCGGCGGCACCACGGCACGGACGCCCAGCACGACGAAGACTCCGGTAGCTGCGAGGACGATGACGTAGTCCCACCAGCGCTTGCGCTCGCTGCGACCGCTGAACTCGTCGCCAGCCTGCGCGAGGATGGTGCGGTTGTAATCCAGACCGTAGCGTTCACACTCGCGCAGTACTGCTTCGTTGGTCGAGCTATGTTCCTTGGCCGAGGCTACCGCCGTACTGATGGCGAGGGCGCCGAGGATCATCAGCAGCGAGCCGCCGATGACGAGCAGCATGTGCTGACGGTCCGCCGTGGCAAGCTCACCGAAGACCAGGGCTCCCCAGGCGAGTCCCCAGAGCTGGTTGGTGTTGGAGAGCGGGATGCCGCGGCCGATGCCGAGGTACTTCGCCGCAAACTGCTGGAAGAGGTCGCCAATGACCCAGACAAAGCCACCGAGGAAGAGCCAGAAGAGTACGCCCGGCATATGGAAGAGCTTGAAGGCCGGGGAGTGGATGCCGCCATCCAGCGCGAGCGTGAGGGCAAAGACGGTGCCGAGTTCGCCGACGGTAAAGGCGGTGACGAAGGAGAGCGGGTTCATGCCGCTGAGGTACGCCTTGCGATAGGGGACGTACATGGTGCCCCACATGAGTGAGGCCCCGAGAGCTGCGGCGATACCGCGGACGGCGTGCTGGCCCATCGCTCCGCCATGCAGGGTGCTGAAGCCCAGCATGACCGCCGCGATGACGATAGTGATACCGCCGACGACAACCTTCGCGACGTTCTTGCCGCTGGCGCCTTCGAGTTCGCGGAAGAGCACGCGCCCCCAGAAGAGGCCGATGAGCGAATTCGCGTTCCACATGGGGAAGGCGACGGCCAGGCCGACGTCACGGATGGCGAAGACGGTGAGGGTGTTAGCGACCGCCCAGAGGGCTCCGGCGAGCAGTGCCCAGACGATGAGGTGCTTCTTCTCCGCGAGGTCGGCGAAGACGTAGCTGGTGCCTTTGAGCAGGGTGGGAAAGGTCCAGCGGGCCGTGAAGACGCCGGCGACCATGCAGAGCGAGATGGCGAACGGAGAGAAGCCGGCGTTGACCAGTTTGGTGGGGGCCTCTGCCGCGCCCAGCCATACGCCAGCCGTAAGGCCGCAGATGACGCCCAACATATGCAGCGAAATACCGTGCTTCTCCAACTCCGGGACTGCTGTTGCCATCGTTCTCTCTCCCTTGAATCGAACCGTTCTGCTCTTTACGTTGTTCGCGACCTAGTGCTGAGCACGCCAGTGCGATTTAATGCAGGACGACTAACAACACGATGCCTGCCAGCAGCACGCAGAACGGAACCAGAAAATGGCTGTCCGTGACAATAGCTTTGGTGCTTTGTATAACACTCATGGAACTCCCTCGTTTGTTTCGAAAACGCGGCAAGTTAGCGGTTACGTTTGGCCTAAACCCTACCGTTCCGACTCTTTGCTGTCAAACCTTATAGTGCAGGGTCCGAATTGCCCTCAGCCATTCAAGCATGGGGAACAACAATTTGATACAGCGATCTGCTGGCTGCACAGGCTTGCGGAGGATGTATCGACTGGGCTATCAATAGTCGACTAGTCGCAATCACGCTCGGACTACTTCCTGACTGCGGGCTATTTCTTGCGCTGCTATTTCTCGAGCTATAGATTGGCTACCGTTGTGAACTAACGACGCAGCTTCCGCGTCTATTGAGCTACTGTTGCACTTTGAGAGGGTTCCCTTCACCACGCCATGACACTATCGAACGCGAAACGGTATTACCCCACACCAGCGCTGGAGAAGGGGCTGGACATTCTGGAGCTGTTTGCGTGCACACCGGGCGGTCTCTCGGTGAGCGAGGCTTCGCGGCGGCTGGATCGCACGGTCTCGGAGATCTTCCGCATGATCCTGTGCCTGGAGCAGCGGGGCTACCTGGTGCAATCGCCCAGCAAAGACCGCTACCACCTCACGCTGCGGCTATTTCGGCTGGCGCAGGAGCATCCGCCGACCAAGCGGATGGTCACGGAGGCGACGCCGATTATGCACTGGCTGGCGCAGGAGCTGCGGCAGTCCTGCCATCTGGGAATCGTGGACGGTGGGCATGTGGTGATTCTGGCGCAAGTGGACTCGCCTGCGTCGACAGGATTTTATGTGAAGGTGGGCTCCAAAGTCGACCTGATGCATGCGGCTACAGGTCATGTGATTCTTGCGCACCAGAACGAGGGCACGCGCGCGCGCACCGTCGACGAATGGCGGCGCGAGACGAAGAAATCCAAGCCAGCCGATCTGGACCGTCATCTGGCGACGATCCAGCGACGCGGTTATGAGCGGCGCGCCAGCTACGAGATCGCCGGAGTGGTGAACCTGAGCTTTCCGATCCTGAACGTGCAAGGCCAGGCGATCGCCGGGCTGACGGTGCCGTTTGTGAAGCGCCTGGAGGATAAGGTGGGATTGACCGATGTAGTGCGTGCTGTGCGCGAGGCGAGTGCGCGGCTGTCCGAGGCGATGGGCGCTGGGCCGGCTGCGGATGCGGCCCCGGTTGCAGCGTCAGTCGACGCTAAGACTGCTCATCGGGCTAGAAGGAAAAGCACCTCAAAGTCGTAAGGGGGCTGCGTGTGGCGCGGGGGCTGTGCTCTTTTCGATGAAGAATCCTGTTGCTGGGTAATTTTGATGATTTCATTGACAAAGATGTTCTTTCACGGATAGAAACAGGTATGTTCTAGGAAACGTGCGTCGCGGTGTGTTCCATTGCGGATGCGCGCCCTCTTTGAACCGACGAGCGTACCTATGTACGGATCGTTGAACGCTATTTCCTGTGAGGGTGTGTCAGTATCGTGAACGAGATTTTAATAACCAACGTACGCGTCGTAGATCTGCGCTTCCCCACCTCGCGAGAGAGCATTGGGTCGGACGCAGTCAACAAGGACCCCGACTACTCGGCGGCCTACTGCGTCCTGGAGACGGACGCCGGGCTGGAGGGTCACGGCCTGACCTTTACGCTGGGGCGCGGTACGGAGCTGTGTGTGATGGCGCTCGAGTACCTGTCACGGTATGTGAAAGGGCGGACGCTGTCCTCGCTGACGCAGAACATGGCTGCGTTCTGCCGGCAGCTGACAGACGATAGCCAGTTTCGCTGGCTGGGACCGGAGAAAGGCATCATCCACCTGGCCAGTGGGGCGCTGATCAATGCGGTGTGGGACCTGTACGCGCGTGCCGAACAGAAGCCGCTGTGGAGGCTGCTGGCAGAGCTGGAGCCGGAGCAGATTCTGAACGCAGTTGAGTTTCGCTACATCGACGATGCCCTATCGCGTGAGGAGGCGCTGGCGATCCTGCAAGCTGGGCGCGAGGGTATGGCCGAGCGGCTGGCGCTGCTGGAGCAGGATGGCTATCCGGCCTATACGACCTCGGTTGGATGGTTCGGGTTCAGTGATGAGAAGATTCGCAGGCTCTGCAAAGAGGCGCTGGCAGAGGGTTGGACGCACTTCAAGCTGAAGGTGGGCGGCGATCCGCAGGATGATCTGCGCCGCGGCCGACTCGTGCGGGAAGAGATCGGCTGGACGAACAAGTTGATGGTGGACGCGAACCAGAAGTGGGGCGTGAAAGAAGCGATAAGCCGCACCAATCAGCTAGCCGAGCTGCAGCCGTGGTGGATGGAGGAGCCGACCAGCCCGGACGACATCCTGGGCCACGCCCGCATCCGGCGGGAGGCTGCGCCGGTGCGGATCGCCACCGGGGAGCACTGCCACAATGCGGTGATGTTCAAGCAGA
>JANYER010000093.1 GCA_025359825.1 Granulicella sp. | reverse complement strand
CCTGTTCGTTTACGAAGTGTTTATTTATCAACGCATTTGGGGTGGGCGGGTGGGCGGGCGGAATGGCAGACGGGTTGCTTTCCGTATGTTGGGCCCCGTTGCGTCTCAGAACGACGTTCATTAGCAGAAGTCCCGCAGCTTCAGTTTCTGCGACTTACTCCCGGCCGCCTCTACTGTAGCCCATTGTCCGCGAATGTTTCCCCAACAAAAATAGGAGTTTCTTATGGCACATGGAATGCGCTTCTTGAAGTTCGCTTTACCTGCTTTGGCTGTTCTTCTGGTGCCGAGCAGCGCACGTGCAAACTCTCTGGCTTTGACCTCGGCTGGTGTTACGGCCGGGTTTACGCTCTCCACCTTTGCGACGACATTACCCGGTAATACCGGTTGCTGCAGTGGTCCATTCGGTATTGCGGTGACTTCTGCCGGAACGATTTTTGTTTCGAATGGAGGCGCTTCAGCGTATGTGTTCTCAGACGTTGACGGACAGACGACCGGGAGTGCGTTGTTCACGGTGGGCTCCAACTCCGGCACTTCGGCGTTTGCAACGGCTGGCGGCCAGGCCTACGGTGCTCAGAACGGTCACTTTGTAGAGTTCACTCCGCAGGGCACTGTGGACCATACTCTGACAGGTGTGTCTGCGAGTCCGTATCTGGGCATGTGGGGCAATCCAGTAAACGGTCACATTATTGCGACGAGCTATAGCGGCTTGATCGATATTGATCCGCTGGCGAATGGTGGGGCGGGTTCGTTCCGAATTATCAATGGCCAGTTTGGAGATGGAGTTTCGGTCTCACCGGACGGCTCGATTGCTTACATTGAACAGAGTGATGAGATCTTCGGCTACAACATTGCAACTGGCGCGCAGGTATTCAGCTCGGGTGCTTTTGCCGGGTTGAGCGGTGCGGACGGTTCAGGTGTCATCACGAGCACGAACAGTCTGAATGGCGATATTATCGTGAATTTCAATGGCAACTCGTTCAACACGGGTGGCATTGGTCTGCTGGATCCTTCGACGCACCTCTTTACGATTGTTGCTTCGGGCGGAACGCGTGGCGACTATGTGTCGCCTGATACGAATAACGGCACATTATTCCTGGATTACGGTGACACGGTGATGCGTCTTTCGTGCGGACCGAACTGCAGCATCGGCGGACCTCCGCCGCCGCCGTCCACTGTGCCGGAACCAGGTACGTTTGCGCTGATGGGAACGGGACTATCGTTCCTGGGTGCAATGGTACGGCGCTTCCGTCGGTAAAGATGTTGCACTTGTCTTGGTCGGAATCGTAATCAGTGAGGCCCCACTTTCGTGGGGCCTTACTAATTTTGGGTTGCCTTTTTCTTGCGATTAGACGCGGCCGGCGAACTCGTGGGTCTCGGTGTGGACCTTGATCTTGTCGCCCTCTTTGACGAAGGAGGGGACTTTGATCTCGGCGCCGGTCTCGAGGGTGGCGGCTTTGGTGACCCCGCCGCTGGCAGTGTCTCCGCGGACGGCGGGCTCGGTCTGGGTGACGGTGAGCTCAACGTGCGGTGGGAGCTGGAGGCCGATGGGGTTGCCGTTATACTTTTCGAGCTGGATGATGAGGCCTTCGGTGAGGAAGTCGAGGGCGTCGCCGAGGTTGTCGGGCTGGAGGGCGAGGGTTTCGAAGGTTTCCTGATCGAGGAAGTAGGAGCCGTCGTTGTCGCTGTAGAGGTAGGAGGCTTCGACGGTCTGGAGGTCGGGCTCCTTGAACTTGTCGCTGGCCTTGAAGGTCTTCTCGAAGACGGCGCGGGTGAGCATGTTGCGCATGCGAAGGCGGACGAGTGTCTGGCCGCCACGGGCGGTGGGGGTGGAGATTTCTACGTCGAGACAGGCGTAGGGGGTGTTTTCAAACTCGAAAGGCATCTTGCGCTTGACGTCGATGGCGTCGATCAGTGCGGCCATGGTGATGACTTCCTTGCAGTTCTGGGTTCAGGTGTGGAGGCTTTGCGGCGTTGCTTTGATTCTTCTCTTTGATTTTAGGGTTGGGGGGTAGAAGTAGCAAACCTGGGGGCTTGTGGGTGGGACGTACCGCCGAGGCAATGGCCGAAAAATAGTCTGAACAAAAGCGCGCAATCTGGAATATATAGTTGATCGACACAAATCGTTTTTGCCAAATCATTTCTGGATGGAGGCACGCTGGTGTGTCTGTCGTTCGACTTATTTAGAGACGACTCTCTGAGAAAGAACAGGTTGCATGTTTTTTGACCGCCGTACTCTTTTGTTCTCCTTTGCCCTGCTGAGCGGGGCGGCTACGACGCCGGCACAGATTGCTCCAACTGGTGAGATTCGGATTCGGGCGAAGGACGCGACCGGCCATGCGGTGAAGGCTCATGGAACGCTGTCTGGTCCTACGGGGGGACGCCGCCATGCGGTGGAGATGGCGCCTGATGGATCGTTGACGGTGACTGACCTGACGTTTGGACGCTATACGCTGATGCTGACTCAGCCAGGCTTTGCGACCAAGGTGGTGAACGTTGAGGTGCGGTCGCAGACTCCTGTGACGCGGGAGTTGATGTTTGTGGTGGAAGGTCTTGCGACGACGGTAAACGTGATTTCGGCGACGCCGATTGGATCGTTGGATGTATCCCTTTCCGATGTGCCGGTGCCGGTGCAGACGGTGACGGCGAAGACGATTGAAGATACAAATGCTCTCGACCTGACGGATGTTTTGAAGCGCAGGTTGAACGGCGTGTATGTGAATGAGAACCAGAACAATCCCTTCCAGCCGGATGTGAACTACCGCGGCTATACGGCTTCGCCGCTGGTGGGTTCGCCCGCGGGGCTGTCGGTCTATCTGGATGGTGTTCGGCAGAACCAGCCGTTTGGGGACGTGGTTTCGTGGGACCTGATTCCGAAGATTGCTATCGCTTCGACGGAGCTGATTCCGGGTTCGAATCCGATCTATGGATTGAATACCCTGGGTGGTGCGATCGCGGTACAGACGAAGAGCGGTCTGACGAACTCCGGTTTTGCCATCAGCGGGTATGGTGGGAGCTTTGGGCGGCGGGCCGTGGATGCGGAGTATGGCGGAAGCAGTGCAGTAGGGCTGAACTGGTTTGTTGCAGGCACGTTGTTCCATGAGGATGGATGGCGCGTACTCTCGCCTTCCAGCGTGAAGCAGTCGTTTGCGAAGCTGGGCTACACGCACGGCAATACAGTGCTTGCCGTCTCGGGGGGCTATGCCATCAATAGCCTTACGGGAAACGGCACGCAGGACTTTCGCACGATCAACCGCACCAGCGGGTTGAATCATGGCTACAACAGTGTGTATTCGATTCCGGATGTGACCTACCAGCACTCGCCTTTTATTACGGTGAATGCTACTCATGCGATCAGCAACAGCGTGACCTTCAATGCGAATGCCTATCTGCGTTACACGCGGACGAATACTACCAACGGTGATATCAATGACAACTCCTTTGATCAGTCGCTGTATACGCTCAGCAATGCCGATAAAGCTGCGCTGACGGCAGCCGGCATTCCTTTTCCTACGACGGCGATTACTCCGGCGAATACGCCGTTTCCGTATCTGCGCTGCATCGCACAAGGCTTGCAGAAGAGTGAGCCGGGGGAGAAGTGCACGAGCGTAAACACCGATACGGTCAATAAGCAGAATGCGTACGGCTTCTCTGGCGTACTGTCGTGGCGGACGGCGCATAACCGGCTGGCAGTAGGAGCTGGGCTGGACCATGGCTCGCTTACGTATCGCCAGAGTGGGCAGTATGGCTATCTGAATACAGACGGTCTGACGATTACACGTATCCCTACGTTTTTGGATGGAAGCACGAATATTGATGATGTTCCGCAAGACAACCGGGTGAATCTGCATGGCACGTCCAATACACCGGATTTCTTTTTGACGGATACGTTTTCGGCTGGCAAGTGGGTGCTGACGGCGGGGGGGCGGTATAACCATACCAACGTGCACAACAAGGACCGACTGGCGCCGGTGGCTTATCGCGGTACGCTGACAGCGGTCAACATCTTCCAGCGCTTCAATCCTTCGGCGGGTGTGGTGTACAAGGCTTCCAGCCTGTTGCATGCCTACTTCGACTACAGTGAGAGCAGCCGTGCGCCGACCTCTACGGAGCTTGGCTGCTCCGATCTAAATTTTCCTTGCAGCTTACCGAATGCATTGGTCAGCGATCCTCCGCTGCGCCAGGTGGTGAGCCGTACGTTTGAGTTTGGAGTGCGGGGTAATCCAGATGGCCGTCTGCGCTGGACGGCTGGATATTTCCATACCAAGAACAATGATGACCTGCTGTTTGTGGCAGCACAGCAGTCTGGATACGGGTATTTCCAGAACTTTGGGCAGACGCGTCGCGAGGGTGTGGAGGCTGACGTCTCAGCACATCTGCGCAAGCTGGACGCGGGCGCGGACTATACCTTCCTGCAGGCGACTTACCAGAGCGGTCAGACGATTGGCAGCGGTAGCAACAGCAGCAATACGAACGCACTGGCTGGCCTGAACGGTGTGACCGATGGCGGCAACATCACTATCAAACCCGGCAATCATATTCCGCAGATCCCGCAGCACCTGTTGAAGATTTACAGCGACTTTCATCCATTTCGGAAACTGTCGATCAACGGAGATTTCAGCTTGATTGGCAGTGCGTATGTTCGGGGTAACGAGAACAATCTGCATACACCGAATGGCATGACGTATCTGGGGAGCGGTAAGAGTCCGGGGTATGGCGTGGTCAACCTGGGTACGCGATATAAATTCAACTCACACTATGAACTGTTTGCGCAGGTGAATAACCTGCTGAACCGGCACTACTACACGGCTGGGCAGCTCGCCTCGAGTCCGTATGACGCGAATGGCAACTTTGCAGCGCGGCCGTTTCCTGTTCTGAGTACAGGCGACTATGCGGTCCGCAATACGACGTTCCTGTCCCCCGGCGCACCGATTACTGTGTTCGGTGGGATGAAGGTTTCGTTTGGAAAGAGATAGGTGAGGTTTACCCTTAGCGTTTGATTGGGACGAGTACTTCTTCCTGATACGCAGGGCGAAGAGCACTCTCGCGTTCGCGGCAGGCACTGCAGGTGGTGAGGTGGTCGAGCAAGGTGGACGAGGTCCAGGCGTGGTTGCTGGTGGCGTTGTTGAGGCGACGCTTACTCTGTTCGGCAGGGACAGCTTTGTCCGATGCAGCATCGGCGGCAGTAGCGAGCTCGTTGGTCGCGTTTACGAGCATTTGCTTTAGTTCACGTCCGGCGGAGCATGGCATGGGATGGAGTGTAGCAGTTCCGATTCAGGACAGGCTACGGCTTTCGGGGGAGGTGCGGGGCGAAAGTTGCATCGGCTAATCGAGGTGGTTGAGTTGGTCGTGATCGAGGTTTGTGCCTCCCCACCCATCGCTTGCCACCCCGACGAACAAGTTCGTTCGCCGGGGCCCCGGTAGGCGCGCTCAGGATGGTGCACCCGGACTTGGTTGCTGGGGACTTGTTCGCGTATCGGGCTGTAATTGGACGTCGGATTGAAGCTCCTCAAGGAGTCGGATGGATTCGAGCGGATTGCCGGTGTGGCCGACGATATTGAATCGGGTGTGGGTGATGAGCAGGCGCCGAAGACTCTCGCGGAAGAGGCTATGGTCGTCAACGAAGAAGCGGGCGATGCGCACCAGTTGCTGCCTTCGTTCTATGCAGAGGCGGACAACTATCCTGAGTTCGCCGGACTGGGACGACGCTCCCTCTGCTGCACGTGGTGGGGGAGGTGAACGAGGGATCGTTGACGAATCCGCTGGTGACGAACGCACCGATGGGGATCGAGTCGGCGGAGGTGTGGCTAGGTGAGCTGATCCGCGAGATTCGTGAACTGCGTGGGGTGAAGAAGGTTGAGGTCCACGTGGCGCAGGGAAGTGTGGATCGCGAGCTGCCACGGCTGCTGCGGCGGAGCGGTGTGGAGATGCTGATGGTGAGCCAGAAGAGTGCGGTGCGACGGAGCATGATGCGATCGACGATCAATCCGGTGTTTCGGCGTTGCGGGGCGAGCCTGATTTGCGTTCCGTACCGGGACGGCTGGAGGGGATCTGCCGCCAGGTGGCGTCTTCGGCTGCTGCGTAGCGTATTCAGTGGGGAATGGAGGCTCAGGCGTAGCGGAAGAGGGCTTTGAAGCCGTAGTCCATGTGGTTCTGGATGTGGCAGTGAAAGAGGCTGAGGCCGGGTTGGTCGGCGATGAAGTCTACGGTGGCGCGGCCGTAGAAAGGGACGACGACGGTGTCCTTGATGACGCCGGAGGTCTTCTGGCCGTTGTAGTCAACGAGCTCAAGTTGATGGCGATGGAGGTGCATGGGGTGGGCGTCGTCGGTGCGGTTGCGCATGACGAGGCGGTAGCGGGCACCTTGCTTGAGGACGAACTCGTTGTCGTGTGGGTAGGGCTTTCCGTTGACGGTGAAGGTGTTGAACTTGCCTGCGCCACCGGGGATCTTTTCGAAGGACATTTCGAGGATCTGGTCGGGCTTGGGGACGTGGGTAAGGGCGCGGGCCTGTTCCAGCGCACTGGCACGCTGGTCGACGGGCTGGCTATTGAGCAGGCCTGCGCGGCGGACGGTGGAGGCAGTGCTGCCTTCGGTGGGGTGGCCGAAGATGGTGTAGTCCCAGGGGTCTTGTGAGGGGTCGATCCAGGTGGGCTGGCTGTGCTGGTTCTCGTACTCGACGATGAGGCCGAGGCCGGCGGCGCGGACCATGGGCTGGGTGGAGCCAAAGATCCAGACGCCGGGGTTATTCATCTCGACGATGGCGTCCACGCGCTCGCCTGCTCCGAGGACGATGGAATCGACGACCCGGGGAGTAGGTACGGGGTTACCGTCGAGGGCGATGACCTGGAATTTGTGGCCGGAGAAGGCGATGCGGCGATTTTCGATGGCGCTGGCGTTCAGTAGGTGGAAAAGCAGGCGCTGGCCTTGCTTGACGCGGATGGGTTCGCCGGAGCCGAGCGACTTGTCATTGATCGAGTAGGTCATGGAGCTGACTTCGAGACCGTTGGGGGCGGTGTTGAGGACTTCAGGCTTCTCGGGCTGGGGGCCGGACTTGGTCTCGTCGTCGTCGTCCTCCATGGAGGAGGTGAAGAAGGGCTCCCAGTCGCGGAGGGCGAGGAAGTGCTCCTGGTCGTAACGGCCGGGTTCGCTGGCTGGGTCGATGTAGACGAAGCCGAACTGTCCGGTGTAGGAGCCTTTATGCAGGTCGGCGAAGGCCATCGCGTGGGAGTGGTACCAGCGGGAGCCGAAGGGGCGAGGGGTGAAGGTATAGCGGCGGTGGCTGTGGGGATCGATGAAGGGTGTGCCCTGCTCGTCGACGCCATCGACGTTGCTGGGGATCTGTAAGCCGTGCCAGTGCACGAGTTCGGGTGTGTCGGTGTCGTTGAGGACGTCGATGGAGACGGGCTTGCCCTCCTTCATGCGGAGGACAGGACCGGGCGCTGTGCCGTTGTAGCCGATGGTGGAGAGGATGCGGTCGGGAGCGAGTTCGACGGTGACGGGCTCGATGCGGAGCGTGATGTCGGCCCTGGTGGTAGGGGCGGGCTGGGGTGTTCCCATGGTCATGCCGGGCTGCATAGGGGATTGGGAGCGCAGGGGATAGGCGGCTGTCTGTGCGAGGGCTAGGCTGCCGAGTTGGAGGAAGTGGCGGCGGTGCATGGAGTTTGGACGTGGCTGGTGCTGGGTTAGACGCTTGCGGGTACGTGTGGGAATCGTCTCACGGGGTGGCTGGAGTGGCAAGGCGGAGGAGGCAGGAAGTGGTATGCCCAATTTTCGCGGGCCACTATTTTGAGCAGGATGGAAGTATTTGAGGGGGTGGGCTGCAACAAGTGATGAGTGGAGTGCGTCTATCGTGTTATTCAAGACAAGAAAAGATCTGCGGGACGAGATCCCGGAACCAGGCAAAGTTGGTGCAGCAGGAATCGGTAGCCGGAGGTTTGGCGTATGAAGGTTCTGCAGACGGTGACGGTAGCGGCGGTGTTGCTGGCAGGGGTGACCCTGGTGCTGGCTGGAGCTTCACGGGTGTATGGGTTTCAGCGGACCGCTAACTGGGGGTATCAGCCGGAGCAGAGCAATGATAAGGCGGAGTTTGCGTGGTCGCGGCTGAGCTATACGTCGAGCATGACGAGCTACGGCGGGTATGGCCGGGGTGGGTATGGCCGAGGGGGGAGCTGGTCGCGGGACTATCCGAAGGCGGACCGGCAGTTTTTGATTGCGTTGAAGCGGCTGACGCGGGTGCAGGGACGGGCGACGGAACAAGTGGTGAACTTGAGCTCGGATGACATCTTCAACTATCCGTGGGTGTATGCGGTACAGGTGCAGACGTGGTCGTTTACGGATGACCAGGCGAAGCGGTTGCGGGAGTATCTGCTGAAGGGCGGATTCCTGATGGTAGATGACTTCCATGGTTCGGCGGACTGGGAGAGCTTTATGAACGGGATGCGGCAAGTATTTCCCGACAGGCAGGTGGAGGACCTTACAAATAAGGATGAGATCTTCCATGTGCTGTACGACCTGGATGACCGTTTCCAGGTGCCGGGAGAGCAGTACATTCGCAGCGGACGGACGTATGAGAAGGACGGCTTTGTGCCGAAGTGGAGGGCGATTCGGGACGACAAAGGCAGGATCATGGTGGGAATCTGCTACAACATGCACCTGGGCGATGCGTGGGAGTGGGCGGACGATCCGGAGTATCCGGAGACGTTTGCTTCGATGGCGTTTCGTGAGGGGTTGAACTACGTGGTGTATGGGATGACGCACTAAGAACAGGCTGGGTAGTTGGGACCAGGCACCAGGTGGGTGAGCTTTCCGTATGTTTGAGTTTTTGTTTCGGTATCCGCTGGCTAGCTATTGGAATGGTCGCTTCGTCCTGCTGGGACGATGGCCGGGGTGGGTGCTGGTCCTGCTGATATTAGTGGCGGCAGGTGGTTTGGGCTGGTTGATCTGGATGCGGCGGGCTGAGGCTGCTCCGAAGTTGCAGACGTGGCGGGCAGTCGTGGTGTGGGGTTTGGAGGCGGCGCTGGTGGCGCTGCTGCTGGTGTTGTTGTGGGAGCCTGCGATGACAGTGGCGGAGCTTAGCTCGCAGCAGAACATTATTGCGGTGGT
>JANYER010000088.1 GCA_025359825.1 Granulicella sp. | reverse complement strand
CATCCACGCCGTGTGCCAGGCATGGCACTGATCTTGGGGGTGCAAGTCCCCTACGGGCCGGTTAGCCGGAACCGTTAGCCAAGGGCAACTGCGTCATCGCGAGGTGGGGTGGGGAGGAAGTCGGCGGCAAACCTCGGAGCTGACGAACAGGAACCGGATACAAGGCCTGTGTGGTGGGATGACCCGGCGACGGACGGGAAAGTCCAAAGGCTAAGCGGATGCCACGCAAGGTAAATCCGGCAGCACTCGAGGGAAGGAGCAGTGTCTTACCCTGGGAGATCTCTTCGCCTCTCCAAACGATCGGAGCAGGGGACCCCACATGGTCCTCGATCGGCGGGGAGAAGTCAGCAGAGGCCATAGTAGCCCGTAGGACCGGGTGAAGGGCTGAATTCGACAACCAAGGAGCAGCTTGGACCATTCGATGGATGTGAAGCGGCAGCAAGGCGGGACTGACCAAGGGGACCTCTTCGACGAGGCCCTCAAGGCGGCGTTGCGCCACGGCGTCAGCGGGGAAGGCGGAACCCGGCCTGCGACGTTCGAGGAGCCTCAAGCACTCACGGTATGGGATCATGAACGAGCCTTAACGCGACACCTGATGGAAGCGGTGTGTGGCGCCGCGAACCTGGACCGGGCCTACAAGCGGGTAAAGGGGAACGGTGGCGCGCCGGGTGTGGATGGGATGACCGTCGAAGCCCTGCGCGAATGGATCGCCGTTCATCGCGAAAGATTGGTCGTGAGCCTGCTGGACGGTAGCTACAAGCCACAACCGGTGCGGGGTGTTTCAATCCCCAAGCCCGGCGGAGGGGAGCGCCAGCTAGGCATTCCCACGGTGGTGGACCGCCTGGTACAGCAAGCGATCACGCAAGTTCTGGACCCCATTCTCGACCCGACGTTCTCGGGGTCGAGCTTTGGGTTCCGGCCCGGCCGCGGCGCACATGACGCGCTGCGGCAGGCACAGGGGTACGTGGCGGACGGCTATGAGATTGTTGTGGACATCGACCTGGAAAAGTTCTTCGACCGGGTAAATCATGACATCCTGATGGCCCGTCTGGCGCGGCGCATTGGCGACAAACGCCTGCTGCATATCGTCCGCCGCTTTCTACAGGCAGGGATGATGGTGAACGGGGTGTGCGAGGAGCGGCCGGAGGGAACTCCGCAAGGGGGACCGCTGTCACCGCTGTTGTCCAATTTGCTGCTGGACGATCTTGACAAGGAGTTGGAGAGAAGGGGCCACCGGTTCTGCCGTTACGCCGACCAAGCGTTTCGGTCAGCTTGGCTGACGCCAACGAAACGCCGGGACGATTGCAACATTTATGTGCGGTCGCAGGCGGCGGGGGAGCGGGTGATGACGTCGGTGACGGCGTTCCTGGAAGGAAAGCTTCGGCTAAAGGTGAACCAGCGCAAGAGCGCGGTTGCTCCGGTTGGGGAACGCCAATTCCTCGGCCACCGGCTGGGCAAACGAGGTAATCTGGGGATCGGGGGTAAAAGCCTGGGCCGTGCCAAGGACCGCCTGCGCGAGGCGACCCGTCGGAACCGGGGGATATCCCTGGAACGGATGGTCGCGGATGCGAATCGTTTTATCGTCGGCTGGGTAACCTACTACCGGAACGCGCGGTGCCGGAGCACGCTGTTGGACCTTGATGGCTGGCTTCGCCGGAAATTCCGATGTGTGCGGATCAAGCAGTGCAAAAGCCCGTCCACTCTCGCCGCCTTTCTGGTAAAACAGGGCGTGCGGGAACGGCCGGCGCGTCAATTGGCGTCATCGGGAAAGGGATGGTGGCGTCTGTCGAACAGTGAACAGGCGAAGAGTGCCATGACCAACGAATGGTTCGACAACCTGGGACTGGTGAGAATGGCAGGCCACCATGCTGCGTTGAACAGTGTCGGAAACCGCCGTGGTACGTGACCCGTACGCCCGGTGGTGTGAGAGGGGGGCACCGCGAGGTGTCTCCCTACTCGATTTTGTTTAGGCAAACGGGTCTAAATTCCAAGGGGGAAAGTGCCTCACTATCATTGGCACAGAGGGTTCGTTGGTCATGGCACTCTTCGCCTGTTCACTGTTCGACAGACGCCACCATCCCTTTCCCGATGACGCCAATTGACGCGCCGGCCGTTCCCGCACGCCCTG